>CAZDSB010000083.1:0-8222 GCA_964507515.1 uncultured Myxococcaceae bacterium | reverse complement strand
TACTGGCTGAACCCGGCCGTCGCCAACAACGACGTGACGCCGTCGTCCGCGGTCTTCACCACCAACTGGCTGCGCTTCCACCCGGTGAAATGGACGCTTCTGTCACTCGCCTACAAGCGGCTGGTGAACGGCCCGCTGCTCCTGCCGCTGCGCGAGGCGGTCCTCGGTCAGGCGAACGACAAGGGCACGACGCTCCTCCAGAAGATGCTGCCCCAGTCCTGCGCGGGTCAGGGCCGTCCACTCCAGAGCAAGATCAGCGCGATCGACGGGGTGGCCTACAACAGCACGGCCTACCCGCTGGCCGAGATGCTGTTCAACGCCGCCTGGTACATGGGCGGCCAGACCAGTCCCTGGCTCTTCTCGAACAACGCGACGTTCCCCAGCAACTTCCCCAACACCAAGAGCGGCCCGTGCGTGAACTGCCGCGGCGACTTCGTCGTCCTCTTCGCCGACGGCCGCGGTGACACGGCGAACGCCGCCTGCTCGCCGTCCAACGGCGCGACGCCGGCCTGGTGCACCGCCCAGGCGCAGTGCTCGACCCTGGGCATGGGGGCCGAGGACGACGGTGACGACTTCCTCGACCCGTCGATGAACGGAGGCGCGGGGAGCGCCATCTCCGGCCCCTCGGTGCGTCAGGCGCCGGCCGGCACCTGCGACATGGATCTGGCCGACGACGTCGCCGGCTGGATGAACGTCAACCCGGTGGGCATCGGCTATCCCAACTCGACGCTCCGTACCTATGTGGTGGCCATCGGCGACCCGAAGAACACCTACGGTGAGATGACGACCCTGCGGCAGATCGCCGCCCGCGGCGGCGGTGACTACGTGGTGGCGGACGACTTCGCGAACCTGGAGTCGAACATCCAGGACGTGTTCATGGCCATCGTGAACCGGTCCACCTCGTTCTCGGCGGCGAGCATCACCACCGTGCAGAGCAGCGGCTACACCTCGGCCTTCCTCCCGCGCTTCACCCCGAACGGCGGGCAGCTCTGGCCGGGCACCGTCACCCGGTTCAGCCTGTTCAACGAGTTCGCCTCGGGCTGCACCAGCGCCGATCAGGGGAAGGTGACCTCGGCCAACCCCAACGGCGACATGGACTGCTCGGACTTCTATCTGACCGACGCGAAGCAGTCATTCGTCGGCGAGTCCAACGGCAACTTCGTCGTCCTGGACAACAGCAAGACCTGGGATGCCGGCTGGCCGGCGCTCGCGGGCGGGTCCGATGGCGGTGTCCCCGCCACGCCGTACTGGGAGGCGTCACAGGTGCTCACCGCCCGCGTGAACGACTGGCTGGCAGGGAATGCCTCGCGCCAGCGGGCAATCTACACCGTCGCCCCGGACTCGAACGGTGGCTACGACCCGGCGCTGATCCAGTTCACCTCCTCCAACGCCGATCGGCTGACGCCGCTGTTCCAGCTGGGCGGGGCGACCGGCGACTTCTGCACCACGCTCTCCAACCTCACCCGGCACACCTACACCACCGAGTCCGACTGCGGCCGCGACCTGATCGACTTCGTCAACGGAAGGGACATCCTCTTCCAGAACCCGGTCAACCGGACCAACCCGCCGCCGGCAAGCTACCAGGCGCGACCGAACGTGCTCGGGGACATCTTCCACTCCACCCCGGTGCTGGTGACCCCGCCCGCGCCGACGTACCTCTGCGACCTCGGGATCGTGAACCAGTGCGTGCCCTCGCTCTACGACTCGCGCTTCGAGCCGGGCGGCCAGGACGCGTACACCACGTACTTCACGAACAACCAGTACCGGAGCCAGTTCCTGCTGGTGGGCTCGAACGACGGCATGCTTCACGCCTTCAACGCCGGGAACGACACCGTCAGCACCGGGAACCATGTCTTCGACCTCGGCACCGGCGAGGAGATGTGGGCCTTCATCCCGCCGGATCTGCTGCCCAAGCTCATCCGGCTGGCGCTGGGCGACCGGCACGAGCTGATGGTGGACGGCACCCCGATGGTTCGCGACATCTGGGTGGACCTCAACGGGGACCACGCGAAGCAGTCGAACGAGTACCGGACCATCGCCATCACCGGCGAGCGCGAGGGCGGCCGGAGCTTCTTCGCCCTGGACGTCACCGATCCGAACCGGCCGGTCTTCCTCTGGAACTGGCCGCCTCCCGGAACGAACGACGCGCTGGTGGCCGGCGAGTCCTGGAACGACCTGGGCCCCGCGGCGCCTCCCATCGGCCCCATCGCGGAGGCGGACGGGCACGGCGTGTTCAAGGTGCAGGGAGCTCTCGCGAGAGAGCGCTACGTGGTGGCGGTGGGCGGCGGGTTCGACCCGGCGTTCCTCCGCGGCCGCGCCATCTGGGTCCTCGACGCGTGGACCGGCCAGGACGTGTACCGGTACTCGGCCTCCGACGCGACGGGCATCGGTGACCTGCGCAGCGCGCTCTATCCGGTGGTGGCCCCGCCGAGCCTCGCGGACACCGATGCCGACGGGATCTTCGACACGCTGGTGGTGGGTGACACCGGTGGTCAGGTGTGGACGGTCGGCATGGGCAGCCCGGGCCAGCCGAACTCCTCCAACGGGACGTACAGCAACTGGTTCGCCGCCCGCGCCTTCATCCAGTTCAAGGGTCAGACGTTCTCCAAGCGCAGCCCCATCTTCCAGCGGGCGGTGCTCGGCCTGCTGCCAGGGAACGTGTGGCGCTTCTTCGTCGGCTCCGGCGACCGCGACCAGATCAAGGACCCGAACGGCGGGACCTGCGGGCTGGCGAACCTCGGAGCCTGCGTGCGCAAGGGCTGCAGCGTGACGGTGAACAGCAGCCGCTACCGCATCTCGTCCGACGGCAGCGGTCCTCACTACGAGTCCGGAAGCTGGAGCTACAGCTCGGGCGCCAGCGCGCCCACCCAGTCGCTCGGGTTCGACTCGCCGGCCGACAAGCAGAGCATGTCCTGCTCGGACGTGGTCGACTCGGAGATCGACACCAGCATCAGCTGCGGCAACACCCAGGCGCAGTACGCGGCCCTGGCTTACTGCGACTGGTCGCCGGGCGTGCCCGGTGGCGTCGATTGCCCGCTGGCCAGCGGTCGGCCGACGGGCACGGCGGTGGACTACAGCCCGAGCTCGATGGAGTACTCGCGCTTCTACTCGGTGAGGCTGTTCGACGACGCGCGGGTCCAGTTCACGACGGCCGCCGGAGCCACCGCGTACGACGCCGCGGTCCTCACCGACGCGAACCTGGTCAACGCGAGCAGCGGCACGTCCTCCTCGACATCGAGCGGGTGGTACGTGGCGCACGCGAACTCGGTCGACGAGCGCACCGCGAGCTCCGCCTTCATGAACGACGGCTGCGTCATCTGGAGCACCTTGCAACCGAACCCGGTGCAGACGATGGCCTGCAACGCGACGCTGCCGCTCGACTCGGCCTACACCTACCAGGCGGACGCGACCGGCGGTGGAATCCAGTGCGGCTCGGCCGGCGGCACGACCAGCAGCGCCTCCGCGCGCTTCACGACCCGGAACACGTACGTCGCCCCGCAGCAGCCGGCGCTCGTGCTGTCGATCAAC
Organism: uncultured Myxococcaceae bacterium; assembly: GCA_964507515.1. Classification (GTDB taxonomy): domain Bacteria; phylum Myxococcota; class Myxococcia; order Myxococcales; family Myxococcaceae; genus RPRB01. Next base: position 4,694 of record CAZDSB010000083.1, on the reverse strand, counting down.
GGGACGACCGGCCAGGTGCAGTACGGCGGCGTCCTGATCGAGCCCGGCTCGGGTCCGCTCTCGGCCACGACCGGCGTGACCGACATGATCGGGACGGTGCACTGGCTCGACGTGCCTCCGGCGGTCCACGACTGCCGGCACGACGGCAACTGCTCGAACTAGCGGCGCTCCGGACGGCTAGCGGCGCGCCCGCCCCGGATCGCTCCGGCGGCGGGACCTCCGGGTGCGCCGGGCCGCAACGAGCCCGAGCTGCTTCTTGAGCGTGGCCAGCGCGAGTGCGTTCCCGTCCTGACCGTAGCCCGCGAGCGCGTGCGCGTGCTCCGGGATGCGCCCGAGGAACGCGCCGAGGGTCGCCTCGTCGAGGCGTCGTGCGTGGGTGCCGTACCCGAGCTCCTGGAGGTAGAGCGCGTTGAGCACCTGCTCGAACTGCCGCTCCACCGGCACCGAGAGCATCGGCTTTCGGAGGAAGACCGCCTCGCTCATCAGCGTGAACCCGCCACCGGCCACGACCGCTCGCGCGGTGCGGAGATCCTCGATGAACCGTGCCTCGCCGAAGGGGCGGTGGGTGACGTTCCCGTCCACGACGTCGTCGGCCAGGTCCCGGCGAAGGCCGTAGACCCGCGCCGGTATCCCGAGACGTTTCAGGACCTCTGGGAGTGCGCGGTTCGTCGTCGCGGTCTGGTAGACGAGGAGGTGCTCACCCGTCTCGGGGCGCGCCGCGATGATCTCCGGGCGCAGCACCGGCGGGACGAGCGTCGTCCGTCGCCCCCGAACCGGCGGGTAGAAGAAGGTTGGGATGACGTAGTGGAAGCAGTGGGGGAGCTTCGCCGCCACCACGTTCCGGATGAGCGCGAAGTCCTCCTGGTGGCCCCGGAGCAGCTCCCGGGAGTGCGTGCAGCGGGAGATGACGTGGATGTTGTCCAGGTCGATGACCGGGATGCCGTGGACCTTGCCGAAGTAGTAGCTGAAGCTCTCGAAGTCGCTCACCACCACGTCTGGCCGGAACGAGGCGATGAGCTCGAAGTACGCCTGGACGTTGCGTGGCCAGCCGCGCACCGCGCCGCGCAGGTTCCGGAGAAGGGTGGGGAGCCGCCGGATCGCGTTGCCCTCGTAGTGCAGGGTGAAGCCCCAGATGCGGTGCACGTCCGGGAAGCGCTCGGCGAGGTACGCGTGCGCGCGGCCCGAGGCGACCACCTGCACCTCGTGTTCCTTGATCAGCTCCTCGAGGATGACGCGGGAACGGGTGGCGTGCCCCATGCCCTCGCCCACGACGCCGTAGAGGATGCGCACGCGGCGAGCCTCCCATCGCTCGCCGCCTCATCGCCAGCGCCAGACGTGCTTCACGGCGGCGTGTACTTCCACACGTACGGCACGCCGCTGAAGCCCTGGCGGACGCCGTTCTGCGTCCGGAAGCCGCCCATCACGTAGATCGCATTCCCCACCGCCACCGCGCGGTGACCGGTGAGCTCGATGGGCATGTCGGCGACCGACTCCCAGTGACCGGTGGCCGGATCGAAGCGGCTCACCGTCTTGTAGACCGTGTTCCCCGGCAGCTGCCCGCCGATGACGTAGAGCTTCCCGTCCAGGACCGCGCTCGCGCCGCCGCTCCGCGGGGTGGGCAGATCCTCCAGCGGGCTCCAGGTGTCCGCCCCCGGATCGTAGACCTCGGTGCTGGCGATGTTGTTGCCGTCGTTCCCCTCGTGGCCTGGCGCACGCCCGCCGGTCACGTAGATCTTCCCGTCGATCACGCCGGAGTACGCGTGGTTCCGCGCCGTGGCGAGGGGGGCGAAGGGCCCGGCGGGGTAGGTCCCGCTGCCGAGGTCGAAGACCGTGTGGCTCGCGATGGACACGTTGTGGGTCCGGTCGAAGCTCCAGCCGCCGACGAGGTGCACGGCGCCGTTCACCTCCTCCACCACCGAGGAGAAGCGATCCACGGGAAGGTGCGGCCCCGCGGTCCAGCCGGTGGAGGCCACGTCGTAGATCTGGACCACCGGCGTGGCCTCACCGCCGAAGACGTAGACCTTGCCCCCAGACGCCACCGCGCCGGCGTTGTCCGTTCCGTTCAGGAGCGTGCGCCCCATGGTCCAGGTGTTGCTCGCGATGTCGTAGATCTGGAAGACGTTCCGGGTGTCGTAGCCGCCTGCGACGTAGATCTTCCCGTCGGCCGCGGTGACCGCCGTCTCGCCGAGCCCCACCGGCATCTGCGCCAGCGCCTCCCACCCCGGCGCCGTCGGCGTCACCAGCGAGCCGGCGTCGGAGTTGTTGCCGGCGTCGTTCCCGTTTCCACCGTTCCCCCCGTTGCCGCCCGAGGAGCCGCAGGCGCCGAGGAGGAGGACCGCGAAGAACCACAGCCAGCGTCCGCTCGTGAAGGTCTCGCTCATGAGCTGCAGAGCAGACCGATCGTCAGACGCAACGGGGTCGCGCGGGCAGCCGGCAGGTCGCCGCCTGCAGCCAGGCGCTTCGCCACCCCGTCGATTTCATTGGCGTGCCGGTGAAATTCACCGGCCGGGTGAGGCAGGGCGCAGCCGCTCGTCCATGACGAAGAGGGTGATGCTCCGCTCCACGCCTGGGACCGCGCCGACCGCCTTGCAGACCCGCTCCACCGACGCGATGTCGCCCGCGTGGATCTGCAGCACGATGTCCACCGTGCCCGAGACCGAGTCGCACACCCGCACCTCGGGGAACGACTTGAGCGTCGCCACCATCCGCTCGTGCGCCGCCGCGGAGCCGGACACCAGGAGGTAGGCACGAACTCCCACCGGCCCGCCGCCGCGGCGGATGGTGTACCCGGCGATGTGTCCGGAGCGCTCGAGACGCTGCACGCGCTCCTGGATCGCGCTCCGCGAGCGGCGGACGCGACGGGCCAGGGCGGAGAGGGCCATCCGTCCGTCCTCCTCGAGCAGGGTCAGCAGCTGGAGGTCGAGCGCGTCCAGCCCGGGCGGCGGCGGCTTCAGCATGGCCCCTGACCCTGCCCGTGTACGTTCGCGTTGACAACGGCCGGCAGACCTTTAGGTTGGCGCTCGCAGCCGGGGAGTGCCAAGGTCCGGCCCAACTCAAAAACGCTGGTTTTCCGGAGGTTTGCAACAAATGGCAGCCAAGGAAATCTACTTCCACCAGGGGGCGCGCGACGCCATCCTGCGCGGCGTTCGCGTCCTCTCCGACGCGGTCGCCGTCACCCTGGGCCCCAAGGGCCGGAACGTGGTCATCGAGAAGTCGTTCGGCTCTCCCACGGTCACCAAGGACGGCGTCACCGTCGCAAAGGAGATCGACCTCGAGAACAAGTTCGAGAACATGGGCGCCCAGATGGTGAAGGAGGTCGCGAGCAAGACCTCCGACACCGCCGGCGACGGGACCACCACCGCCACCGTGCTCGCCCGCGCCATCTTCGAGGAAGGCCTGAAGCTCGTCGCCGCGGGCAACAGCCCGATGGAGCTCAAGCGCGGCATCGACCGCGCGGTCGAGACCGTCGTCGCCGAGCTGAAGAAGCTCAGCAAGCCCACCAAGGACAAGAAGGAGATCGCCCAGGTCGGCACCATCTCCGCCAACGGCGACGAGACCATCGGCAACATCATTGCCGAGGCCATGGAGAAGGTGGGCAAGGAGGGCGTCATCACGGTCGAGGAGGGCAAGTCGCTCGACACGACGCTCGACGTCGTCGAGGGCATGCAGTTCGACCGTGGCTACGTGAGCCCGTACTTCGTCACCAACCGCGAGCGGATGGAGGTCGAGCTGGACGACCCGTTCATCCTCATCAGCGAGAAGAAGGTCAGCGCGATGGCGGACCTCATCCCGCTCCTGGAGCAGGTGGCCCGCTCCGGAAAGCCGCTGCTCATCATCGCCGAGGACGTCGAGGGCGAGGCCCTGGCCACCCTGGTGGTGAACAAGCTGCGCGGCGTGCTCAACGTCGCAGCGGTGAAGGCTCCGGGCTTCGGTGATCGCCGCAAGGAGATGCTGAAGGACATCGCCACCCTTTCGGGAGGAAGCGTCGTCAGCGAGGAGCTTGGCATCAAGTTCGAGAACCTGGCCCTCACCGACCTCGGCCGCGCCAAGCGGATCAAGATCGACAAGGACAACACGACCATCATCGACGGCGCCGGGAAGAAGGCGGACATCGAGGGGCGCATCAAGCTCATCCGCGCCCAGATCGGCGAGACCACCAGCGACTGCGACAAGGAGAAGCTGCAGGAGCGCCTGGCGAAGCTGGTGGGCGGCGTCGCGGTGGTGAAGGTGGGTGCCGCGACCGAGACCGAGATGAAGGAGCGCAAGGCCCGGGTCGAGGACGCGCTGCACGCGACCCGCGCCGCCGTGGAGGAGGGCATCGTCCCCGGCGGTGGCGTGGCCTACGTGCGTACGCTGCCCGCGCTGGACGCCGTGAAGGCCCCCGGCGAGCAGAGCTTCGGCGTGGACATCATCAAGCGGGCGCTCACCGAGCCGCTGCGGAAGATCGCCACCAACGCCGGCCTGGAGGGCGCAGTGGTGGTGGACAAGGTCCGCAACGGGAAGGGTGCGTTCGGTCTCAACGCCCGCACCGAGACCTACGAGGATCTGGAGAAGGCCGGCGTCATCGACCCCACCAAGGTCGAGCGCACCGCGCTCCAGAACGCCGCCTCGGTCGCCTCGCTCCTGCTGACCACCGAGGCCATGGTCGCCGAGAAGCCGAAGAAGAAGGCCAAGGGCGGCGCGGGCGGCGGCGG
>CAZDSB010000082.1:0-30117 GCA_964507515.1 uncultured Myxococcaceae bacterium | reverse complement strand
CGTCTCCTGGAGGCCGCGCTGGTGGCGTCCGCCGATCACGAGCTCAACGTGTCCTCCTTCGCCGCCCGGGTCGCGGCCTCGACCGGCGCCGACCTCGAGGCCTGTCTCCTCGCTGCTCTCGCTGCCTTCAGTGGTCCGAGGCACGGCGCGGAGAGCATGCGCGTGCAGGCCCTGGTCGAGGAGACCGGCAGGCCGGAGCGGGCACGGAGCACGCTCTTCGCCCGGATGCGCCGGGGCGAGGCGCTGCCCGGCTTCGGCCACCGCCTCTACCCGGCGGGCGACCCGCGAGGTCTCTTCCTCCTCTCGCTCGCCCTGCAACCAGGTCGGCCCACCCGTCCGCTCGCCACGCTGCAGGCCCTGGTGGCCGAGGCGGCGCGGCTCGGCCTCGGCGTGCCGAACCTCGACGTGGGACTGCTCGCCGTCGCGCACGCATTGCGGCTCCAGCCCTGGGCGGGGCAGGTGCTCTTCTGCGTCGGCCGGAGCGCCGGGTGGATCGCCCACGTCGCCGAGCAGCGGACCTCGGGCGAGCTCCTGCGACCGCGCGCGCGGTACGTGGGCCCCCCTCACCAGGGGGACGCTCCGCGGAAGCGCGCAGGGAGCGCGCCAGCGTCCTTGCTCAGCCCTCGGCCCCGACCGCGGTGATAGGGTCCGCCGCCACATGGGGACCCTCCAGGGAAAGACGCTCTTCATCACCGGCGCGAGCCGCGGCATCGGCCTGGCCATCGCGCTCAGGGCCGCTCGCGACGGCGCCAACGTCGCGATCGCGGCCAAGACCACCGAGCCTCACCCGAAGCTGCCGGGCACCCTCTACACCGCGGCCGAGGAGATCGAGAAGGCCGGGGGGCGGGCGCTTCCCTGCGTGGTGGACATCCGCTTCGAGGATCAGGTCCACGGCGCGGTGGAGCAGACGGTGAAGACCTTCGGCGGGATCGACATCCTGGTGAACAACGCCAGCGCCATCCACCTCTCGGGGACGCTCGTGACCCCGATGAAGAAGTGGGACCTCATGCACGGCATCAACGCCCGGGGCACCTTCCTCTGCTCCCAGGCCTGCATCCCGCACCTCCAGAAGGCGAAGAACCCCCACATCCTGAACAACTCTCCGCCGGTGAGCACCGACGCTCGCTGGTTCGCTCCGCACGTCGCCTACTCGCTGGCGAAGTTCGGCATGAGCTTCTGCACCCTGGCGATGGCGGAGGAGTTCCGGGACGAGGGCATCGCGGTCAACAGCCTGTGGCCGAAGACCGTCATCGCGACCGCGGCGGTGCAGAACCTCCTCGGTGGGGACGACACCATGCGGGGGAGCCGCACGCCGGAGATCATGGCCGACGCGGCGCACGCGATCCTCACCAAGCCCAGCCGCGAGTTCACCGGCCGCTTCTGCGTGGACGAGGACGTGCTCCGCGCCGAGGGCGTGACCGACTTCTCGAAGTACGCCGCGGTTCCGGGCGCCGAGCTGATCCCGGACTTCTTCCTCTAGGGCATCGCCATGGACTTCAGCACTCCTCCCCGCGTCGCCAGTCTCCTTCCTGCGATCCGTGCCTTCGTCCGCGAGCGGATCCAGCCACTCGAGAAACGGATGCAGGAGGGCTGGGGCGTGCTCGAGCCCGAGCTGGAGCGCGTCCGCGCCGAGGTGAAGCAGCGCGGGTGGTGGGCCCCGTTCTTCCACCGGGAGCACGGCGGGATGGGACTGACCTTGCTCGAGTTCGCCTTCGTCAGCGAGGAGCTGGGCCGGACCCCGCTCGGTCACTACTCGTTCCACTGCCAGGCGCCGGACGTGGGGAACATGGAGATCCTCCACGAGTTCGGCACGGCGGAGCAGAAGCGTGCCTGGCTCGAGCCGCTGGCCGCGGGGCGCATTCGCAGCTGCTTCTCGATGACCGAGCCCGGAATGCCCGGCTCGAACCCGGCATGGATGGCCACCCGCGGCAGGCTCGAGGGAGGCACCTGGATCATCGATGGACGGAAGTGGTTCACCACCGCCGCCGACGGCGCGACCTTCGCCATCGTCATGGCCCTGACCGATCCGGAGCAGCCGAACGTCTACCACCGGGCGAGCCAGATCATCGTTCCCATGAACACGCCCGGGCTCCGGCTGGTTCGTAACATCTCCATCATGGGCGAGCCCGGGAGCGGATGGGCGTCGCACGGAGAGATCGACTACGAGAACGTGCGGGTGCCCCGGGAGAACGTCCTCGGCGAGCCGGGCGCCGGCTTCGTCATCGCGCAGGCCCGGCTGGGCCCCGGTCGGATCCACCACTGCATGCGGTGGATCGGGATCTGCCAGCGCGCCTTCGAGCTCCTCTGCGACCGGGCGGTGACGCGCGAGCTGTCACCCGGGCGCCCCCTGGGGCTCAAGGGCACCATCCAGCAGTGGATCGCCGAGAGCCGGGCGGAGATCGACGCCGCGCGTCTCCTCGTCCTGCACGCCGCCTGGCGCATCGACCTGGATGGTGCCCATGCCGCGCGCGACGACATCTCGATGATCAAGTTCGTGGTGGCCAACACGCTGTTCCGCGTCCTGGACCGGTCCATCCAGGCGCACGGCGCGCTGGGCATCACCGACGAGACGCCGCTCGCGTGGTGGTACCGCCACGAGCGCGGGGCACGCATCTACGACGGGCCAGACGAGGTGCACCAGGCCGCGGTGGCGCGACACATCCTCCGGGCCCGGGGGCTGCCCGACACGCGCGGCGGAGCCTGACCGGTGGCCGAGCTGGATCCGACCCGGCCGGTGCGAGAGGGCGAGGAGCTCGACCCGGCAGAGCTGCGACGGCTCTTCGACCGCCATGCGCCCGAGCTGAGGGGGCCGGTGACGGTCGAACAGTTCCCGAGAGGCCACTCGAATCTCACGTACCTCCTGCGCGTCGGCGGCAGCGAGCTGGTGCTGCGGCGGCCGCCCAAGGGGGCGAAGCAGATCAAGGCCGGGCACGACATGCACCGCGAGTACACCGTGCTCAGCCGGCTCCGGTCCGCGTGGCCGAAGGTGCCGCGCACCCTCTTCTACGTCCCGGAGGAGGAGTCGCCGTTCGGGGTGCAGCTGTACGTGATGGAGCGGGTGCAGGGGCTCATCCTCCGCGGGACGAAGCTGCCGCCCGGGGTCGCGCTCGATCCGGCCGCGCTGCGGGCGATCTCGGAGACGGTGGTGGACACGCTGGTGGAGCTGCACGCGGTGAACCCCGCGGCGGCGGGCCTCGCGGAGTTCGGCAAGCCGCGCGGCTACGTGCAGCGCCAGGTCACCGGGTGGACCGAGCGCTACGCCCGCGCGCGAACGGACGACGTTCCCGACATGGACCGCCTGGCCGGGTGGCTCGCGGCGAACCTCCCGCCGGATGCGTCCGGAGCGATCATCCACAACGACTTCAAGTACGACAACGTGGTGCTCGACCCCGCGGAGCCGACGCGGGTGCGGGCGGTGCTGGACTGGGAGATGGCCACGCTCGGGGATCCGATCTCCGACCTGGGGATGACGCTGGCCTACTGGTTCGAGGCGGGTGAGGCGGAGCTGGTGGGGCCCGCTGCCTTCGGCCCCACCGCGCTGCCGGGGAACCTGACCCGGGAGGAGATCGTCCAGAGATACGCGCGCCGCAGCGGGCGCCCGGTGGACGACGTCCTGTTCCAGTACGTGCTCGGGCTGTTCAAGGTCGCGGTCATCGCGCAGCAGATCTACTTCCGGTTCCGGCAGGGGCTGACGCAGGACGAGCGATTCGCAGGGCTGGGGGTCGCGGTGGCGCTGCTCGCGCAGGTGGCGGTGCGGGCGGTGGACAGGAAGAGGATCAGCGGGCTGCTCGACTGAGGGCACTCGCGCGACCCGCGCACGCGGCGACCCTCTCAGGCCGAGTCGCTCTCCCGGAGCTGCACCGCACACCCGAGCTGCAGCTCGAACCGACCCCGGCGCACCGGACGGATCTGCACCTCCGGGCACTTCTCCTCCAGCCGCTTCCTCAGGAGGATCAACCGCGACTCCAGATTGTCGCGCACCTCCGGCAGCCCCAGCGAGTCGTCGAGCCGTAGCTCCCGGTTGCTGAACTCCGTGCGTCCGCTCTCCGCGTGCGCCCGCAGCAGCTTCCAGAGGATCTTCGCCGGGACGTTCCGGATGAGGTACTCGCCGTCCACGAAGATGCAGTCGTCGTTGCGGTAGAGCTGGAAGACCCGCGTCCTCGGGACCGCGGCCGTGGTGGCGCCCTGCCCCACCGCACTCGGCGGCAGCTGCTCGCCCTCGTCGTCCGCGCTCGCGGCGCGATCGATGCCGAGGGCGATCTGGTTCGCCAGGATGTTGAGGAACGTCTCCGTCCACGCGTCGAAGGACATCGGCTCCCGGCTCTCCAGCGCCAGCACTCCCACCAGCCGGTCCCCGACCAGCAGCGGCAGCGCGAGCTGGGCCTGCGCGTCGGGCAACCCCGGCAGCGGGATCTCCGGGGCCGCCGGCGCGGTGCCTGCCTGCTGCAGCTCGGCCCGGATGGTTCGCCAGTAGCGGAGCTCGGCGCCCACGCCCGCCACCCGCATCGGACGCCTGCGCGCCGCGACCGTGCCGATGAGCCCCTCGCCCATCGGGACCTCGGCCCCCACCCCGGCCGAGCCGTAGCCGTGGCTGGCCGTCGTCACCAGCCGGCCGCGCCCATCGGGCAACAGCACCATCGAGTGACGGAACCCCAGCTCGTCCTCCAGCGCCTGCAGGACCGACTCGAGCAGCGTCTCGAGGCACCCGGCCTGGTTCACCCGGCCCGAGATCGCCTGGAGGCCTCGCAGCTCACGCGCCATGGCCTCCAACCGCCCGGCGGTGCGCTCCGGACGGGGCAGCCGCGGATCCGGCGGGAGGAGATATCCCTCCACGTGCTCGGCGGAGAGGACCTCGTAGACGTCGGCGCAGCGCAGCTTGAACACGCCCATCATTCCCGTGTGCGAGGCGATGACCTGGAGCCGGGCCGCCATCTCGTCGAACAGCGCTCCCTCGGTCTCGGGATGGTCGAAGCGGAGCTGGAGCCGGTACTGCTCGTAATCCCGGGGCGAGAACAGCAGCACCGACGCGTGCGGGTTCTCGCGGACGTTCCGCTGGGTCTTGTTGAAGAACTGGTGGGAGAGCGCGACGTGCGTGTCGTCCACCAGGTGAACCTGGCTGATCTCGGTGATGTTCGGCTCTCCCTCGAGCGAACAGGTGGTCATCATCGCGGGGATGACGCCCTCGAAGCACTCGGGGATGTCACGGAGCGCGATCACGTGCGCACCGGCTCCGTGGGCTCCGGCGGCCGGAGCGGCCCCTGGAGGGGCTGACCGGCCGAGGGACCCGGCGTCTGCACGAACAGATCCTCCACCCGGAAGCGCACCGCGTGCGCGGGCCAGTGCTGGATCCGCAGCACGAAGACCCTGGGAACTCCCAGCGGCTCCAGCGTCCGGCCGAGGTTCGCCCGGTAGCGGTCGGTCAGGATCCGCTCGTCGTCGACCGCCGCGCGGACGTCGAGGACCCGCCCCTTGAGCTGGACCGCGCGGTGATCCACCGGAGCCGTCGCCACCAGCGCGATGCGCCGCGTGTCCTGGAGGTTGGCGATGACCTCGCCCGAGGTCGCCACCGGGAGGAACACGGTGGCCTCCTCGCCGCCTGCCTCGACTCGCACCCCGACCGCCCACACCGATCGTGGCACCAGCCGGGCATCCCGGCTCGCGCAGCCGAGGACCACGCCGGAGGACAGGAACTCGATGAGGGCGGGATCGAGCGAGGCCACGCGGGACGCGACGGTTCTACCCTCCGCATCCCTGGGCTGTCATCCGCCGCGGCGACCTCAGGCGGCGGTGTCGAGGCCGACACGCCGGGCGGTTCGCGCCCACCGCTCGGCTCCCAGCACCTCCCGCGCCAGTCCGGACAGCTGGGCGAAGACCGGCGGCGGGAGCTGCGCCCGGGCGTACGCCAGCAGCTTCGCGCTCTCGGCCGTGCTCATCGCCGGGAGCATCAGCCGCATCATCACCGGCATCTGCGCCGGGGGAACGGCGGCCCGGATGCGCGCATCCATCGCGTCGAGCTCGTCCTCGGTGAGGTGCGCCCAGAGCACCGGCATCGCCTCGGTCTCTTCCCGGTCCATGTGACGGAGATGGTCGGCCACCAGGAGCGTCAACGCCCGGCCGAGCAGCTGGCCGGCGGCCTCCCGCTCCGCCGCCACTCCCGTGCAGGTCCGCGGAAGCAGCGCCCGGAGCTCGGCCTGGAGCCCCTCCAGCCGTCCGTGGTCGCCCTCCAGGGTGGCGATCAGCGCGGGCGCGTGCAGGGCGACCTCCGGCATCACGAACTCCTCCTCGTGCTCGGCGTGGGAGTCGAGGACATCGAGCAAGGTCGTCACGGTCCGCACGGCGACCGCCGCCTCGCCCGCATCGGCGAACTCGGTGCGGGCGACGAGGACGGTAGCGTCGAACAGCGCGGCGCGGAGCGCCTTGTGGATGGGCTGGTAGCGGTTCGGTCGGTTCATGGGCGGCACTGTGTCAGGGCCCCCCAGCCGGAAAGCCTAAGAAGTCCCTAAGGTGGCCCTGATTCCGTCCTACCGGGGGGCGAGCGCCGCCCATGCTTCCTGCGTCCGCGGAATGCAGGCGCGCAAGGTTTGCGCGAGGTTCGCCCACCAGATTCTGGACGCAGGGAATCGCAGCGACCGGTACGAGGGACCGGAGCTTGCAAGTCACTCCTCGCTCGACGAGGGAGGCTTCCATGGCTGAGGTGCTCATCCTGTTCGCGACGCGCGAGGGGCAGACGGAGAAGATCGCGCAGCGGATGGCCGCGGTGCTCGAGGGGAAGGGCCACCGGGTTCAGCTGCGAGACGTGGACCGCTCGGCGAGCGAGCTGGATCTGAGGCGGTACGGAGCGGTCTTCGTCGGATCGCCGGTCCGCGTCGGTTCCTACCTGAAATCGGTCATCCGCTTCGTGCAGGCGCAGCGCGGGGCCCTGGAGCGAATCCCGTCCGCGTTCTTCTCGGTCAGCCTCGCGGTCGCGACCCGCAAGGGGGAGCGGAAGACGGACGGGCGTACCGAGACCTTGCGGGTGGTCGAGAAGTTCCGGCGCGCGACCGGCTGGAGTCCTCGGCGCATCGAGCTCATCGCCGGAGCACTTCCGTACTCCAAGTACAACTTCCTGGTCCGGTTCGTCATGCGGCGGATCTCGGCGGCGGCAGGCGGCGACACCGACACCTCGCGCGATTACGAATACACGGACTGGAACGCGGTGGATCGGTTCGCCGCGGAGTTCGTCGACGAGGCGTTGGGAACCCGCTCCGCTCAGCCCGGACAGGCCGCCCTCCAGGCGACGCCGTGACCTGGCGGTTCCTCGGCGACATCGCGCGGGAGAGTAGCCTCAGAGACCTCGACTGCGTGCGTGTCCCCGGGGTGGTGCCTCCCCGCCCGAAGCTGCTCGAGCTCCGTCAGTGCGCGCCCGAAGAACCTCGTTCCCTGCGGCAGCGCGCCCCCGAACCTCACCGCCTCGCCGGCGGAAGGACCTGCGTCGCGCGCGGCACGAGGTAGCGAAGTAGCCGCTCGTGATGGGCATTGAGCCCCACGAACACCACCGGCCCGCGGTGCCGGTTGAGCACCCACTCGAGCAGCTCGGCCAGGGCGTGATCGGAGAGATCGACGGTACGCGTGAAGTCGACGCGCACCGGAACGCCCGCACCGAGCGAGCTCAGCCGCTCGCGCAGCTCGGCAGCTTGCGCGACGTAGAACTCTTGTCCCGCATGGAAGAGCGGACCCTCCACGGCTGCACCGCTCCAGTCCACCTCGAACGCGCGACTCATGCGGTCCCTCCTCGGTCTCTGCCGGGTGCACCTCGCGTACCCGGACGAGCGAGATGAGCGACAGTCAGGGGATCGAAGCAGTTGTGCTGTCGAGATCGGTGCGGCGCGCATTGACGATAACTTTGCGTTCGCAACCGTCCAGCTCACGAGAAGGCCCGACTGGCCCAAGAAATGCTGCGACCGGCGCCCGGCCCGAGCCTCAGACGGGCCAGTGGAGGCAGTCATGAACGAGCTGACCGTACGCAGGACCCAGGGCACCGAGCTACCGGCGCTTCATCCGCTTCGCACGCTGCGCGAGATCCTCAACTGGGACCCGTTCCAGGAGATGGCGCCGCTGCTCCCCCTGGAGATCCAGAGAGTGATTCCTCCGTTCGAGGTTCGTGAGACGAAGGATCGCTACGTGTTCCTGGCGGATCTGCCGGGCGTCGAGGCAAAGGACATCGAGATCCTCCTCACCGGAAACCGGCTCACCGTGACCGGGATGCGGGTGGACAAGGTGGAGAAGGGCGAGGAAGGCGAGTACTACGCGCGTGAGCGGACATACGGGCGCTTCACCCGCTCCTTCACCCTTCCCGAGGGCGCGGAGCTCAACGCGGTCCAGGCGAATCTGTCGGCCGGGGTGCTGACCATCGTGTTCCCCAAGGTGCCGGCGGTGCAGCCGAAGAAGATCCCCGTGACCGTGGAGAAGATCGCGAAGGTGTAGCTCGCGTCACGTCGCAGTGCTGAGGCCCCTGCCGGGGTCGCAGCGATTGCGTTTCGGCGCTGGTGCACTGCAATCGGTGCACCCCCGGACCCGTCGACCCCGGCAGAGCCTTCGATCTCCGAGCAACTCCACCTCGTGCACAGCCCATGCACTGTCCCTTTGCTGGGAAAGGTGGCGCGTCGAGATGGCGATCTTCGAGCTGTTGAGCTGGCTGGTTCTCGGTGCAGTGCTCGGTATTCTGGTGGCAGCGTTCTGGCCCACCCGGGGCCTCTCCTGGATGCGCGGCGCCGGCGTCGGGATGTTCGGTGCTGTCGTGGGCGGGCTGATCGGACGGACCCTCTTTGCGCCGGGGATGTTCTTCAGGGAGATCGGAGTGCTGATCCCGACCTTCATCGTCGCGGGGCTCGGCGCGGTGGCGATCGTGGTGATTGACCGGTTCCGACTCCAGAACCTCGAGCGTCCGCATCTGACCTGAGCACCGTGAGCTTTCGTCCAGGTGGACGAGGTCCAGCGTTCGTGGCCACCCCGATCCGCTCGAAGGGCGGCACCGCTGGATTGCCACGGCCTCGCTCGCTGGTTCCGAGGGAGCACGGCGCCTACGCACAGCTCGCGCTCCCGATGCTCGCCGCGCTCGGAGCGGGTCATCCGGGGATGGTGGCCGTGCTCCTGTCGGTCAGCGCCTGGGCGCTGTTCCTCGCGCACGAGCCACTGCTCGTACTGCTGGGACGCCGCGGTGAGAGGGCCCGGGTCGAACACGGCGCCAGGGCGCGTGCTCGACTCTCGGTGCTCGTTCTGGCCGGCGCGGCGGTCGGTCTGACCGCCGTCGTCCTCGCTCCGATGACGGTCCGGAGCGCCGTGACCCTCCCAACCATCCTCGGGTGCGTTCTTGCGGTCTGCATCGAGCTCGACCAGGAGCGGTCCCTGGTGGGAGAGGCGGTCGCGGCGCTCACTCTGGCGGCGGTGTCATTTCCGGTGGCGATCGCCGCGGGGACGGATCCAGGTGAGGCGGCTCGGGCATGGTGTGTCTGGGCGCTCGGGTTCGGCACGCTCCTGGTTCCCGTTCGAAGCATCGGGATGCGGAGGCGCTCCGGTAGCTCTCTGGCAAGCCGCGTCCTCCCCATCCTCCTCGGCCTCGCCGCAGCCCTGGGTCTCCTTGGCGCCGGGCTCGGCTCGGGACATCTGATCGCGTTCGCCCCGATGCTGCTGGCGGCCGGCTGGTTCGCCGTCGCTCGGCCCGAGCCACGCGCCCTGGCGCGCGTTGGGTGGACGGTCGTCGGAGCGGGTGTGCTCACGGCCATCCTTCTGATCTCGCTGGCGCGAAGCCCCGCGTCACGCCTCGGAAGCGCGAGCGCGTCGCGCAAGCCCTGCGCCTCGCTGCGCTGCTGACGGGGCGGCCGGGGCCGCATCCCAACGTCGTCACGCGCTTGCCGGGGAACGGCGATGGCACGAGCGATGCTGCCGAAGTCCGTGGAAGGAGTCGTTCGCATGCGCCTGACGCTCAATCGAGGTCTCCTCGCTCATCATTCGATCTCACGGCTGGTGCTTCACGCTCTCCTGGCCGCGGTGCTGACTGGCGGGCTCCTCGTCGTCCTGAACTCTGCCTTCTCCCTGGCGACGGCCAGCGGCCTCTATCTCCTGACCGTCGCGGGAGTGACGGCGTTGGTCGCGGCGCTCTACGTCCGTCAGCCAGAAGCCGAGGAACCGCTGATCGCCGCGCTCACCTTCACCGCGGTCGCCGGTGGCGTCGATCTGGCGATGGCCACCCTCGCGCGCGGCCACATGGACCTGGTCCACCCGGCGATCGGGTTCGGCCTTCCGCTGATTCTCGTCTTCGGAGTGACCGGGCTCACGGGAGAGATCGCCCCGATGCTCCGCCACGACCGGAGATAGGCACGAGGTGCACCATGGGTCGCAAGGAACCGTCCAGCTCATCCCCGCCGTGGGTCGTCAGGACCGAGCTGCTGCTCGAGCTCGTCCGGCTCGATACTGCCTACGCGGATCTCTATCGCCAGCGGGCCCGTCGGATTGCCGCGACCGACTTCTCGGAATCCGACTTCAAGGCGCTGAAGAACGCCGAGCGATCGGTTGATGAGCTCCCCGCCGACATCCGGAGAGCGATGGATGACGGCAAGTGGGAGCGCGTCAAGCAGCTCACCGACGAGCTGGGGTCGAAGCAGCGGTTCGTCGCGGAGCGCGGCTCGCTTCGCAAGATCGGCGAGCGGTTGTACGAGGACGAAGCGATCCACGTCGATCCGTTCTCTCCCGGCTTCTACTGGTATCACCGCCGCGAGGAGCGGCAGCTTCCTGCCCTCCGAGACGACGCGGTCTCCAAGCTCATCAGGGCCGCGGAGGTCGACTCCGAGTGGAAGGCCCGGTACCTGGAACGCGCAGAGGCGCTGAAGGCCGTCCGGCTCGCAGAACCGTCGGGCACCGACGGGGCGATCAAGGGTCGCGGCGAGATGGAGCAGCGGGCCCGCGACGCGCTCGCCTCGGGGAATCTCGAGGAGCTGCAGAAGCTTGCAAGTACCCTGCAGCACGGCGGCGCCGGCGAGGCCGGCCCCGTGGCGACCGAGACGAACGAGGACTTGAAGCGGGAGCCGCTCGGCTTCGAGTTCCCGGCGGAGGTCCTGGAGAAGGCGAAGTCCCTCGGGCTCGAGCCCGAGCACTTCGACGACATGCGAGCGAAGTTCGGGGGGCTCCTCCGGCATCTCTGGCACCCCGTGTTCTTCGAGGCCGAGGGGAACCTCGCCGGCGCCCGGGTCACGGCCATGCTGCCCACCGACACTCCCGACGCCCAGCGGGACCGGATCGTGATGTTCGTGACCCGGCCCATCCTGAGCTCCGGAGGGGCACGGTTCGTTCCGCCGCTGGTGAACGAGGATCTCCTGATCGAGACCTTCGACGAGGGTCCGGCCGACGCAGAGGTCGCGAAGACTGGTCTCGCCAAGGCGCTGGGCCTCGAGCGGCGCTGGGGACTCGACCGCATGACCATCGAGCGGATCCTCCAGTCGAAGGGACCCGAGGTGGTGACGTCACTCGGACTCGACCCATGGAAGTTCCGGCTGGTCTGCGTCCCCCCCGACATCTACGGCGCCGTGTCGCAGCGACGCGGATGGAGCAAGAACGAGATCTGGACCCACCTCGACGGCTATCTGGCCAGCCGCGAGCGCAAGCTCCTCGCCCTGGCCGGTGGCGACGTACGCTACGGCGGGTTCCAGGACCTGGTCGGCATCGGGACCGAGTACGACAGCGATCGGCTCCTGGCGCGCTTCGCCATCGTCAACCGCGGCCGCATCCGCGCCTGGTGAGGGCGTCAGGCGACGATGTTCGTGCCACCGTCGACGTAGACCGTGCCGCCCGTGATGCGCCGGGCGAACGGGGTCGCCAGGTAGGCGCAGGCAAAGCCCACGTCCAGGGGGTCCACGAGCTCGCCCAGCGGAGCCTTCTGGGCCGCCTCGTTCAGGAGCAGCTCGAAGTCCTTCAGTCCCGATGCGGCTCGCGTCTTCAGCGGCCCCGGGGAGATGGCATGCACCCGGATTCCCTTCGGGCCCAGCTCGTAGGCGAGGTACCGGCAGGTCGCCTCGAGCGCCGCCTTCACCGGGCCCATGACGTTGTAGCTGGGCACCACCCGGTTCGCCCCATGGTAGCTCATGGCGAACATCGTCCCGCCGTCGGTCATCAGGGGGACGGCCAGCTTCGCCATCCGGACGAACGAGTGACAGGAGACGTCCATCGCCTTGGCGAATCCGGCGGCCGAGCAGTCCAGCAGCCCACCCTGCAGATCCTCCCTCGGGGCGAAGGCGATGGAGTGGACCAGGCCGTCCAGCTTCCCCCACCGTGACCGGATGAGGTCGAACACCGCCTCGAGCTGGCCCGGTACGCTGACGTCCAGCGGCGCGGTGATTGCCGCGCTCAGCTCACGGGCGAGCGGCTCCACGTACGGACGTGCCTTCTCGTTCAGCCAGGTGATGGCGAGCTCCGCCCCGGTTGCACGGAACGCCTTGGCGCAGCCGTAGGCGATGGACTGGTCGTTGGCGATGCCGACGACCAGGACCTTCTGTCCCTCGAGAATGGGACGGATTCTTTCGTCTCTCATGGCGACTCCCTCAGGCGCTCGCGGATGGGTGCAACGCTGCGGGCTTCCCGGACCTCACCTCGAACAGCGATTCGATCCGCGCCAAGCGGCGGCGAGCCTCGTCCGATGGCGTGCCGCGCGCGGAGACCATCCGCTGCACGAGATCGAGGGCCTCGCGCCGCTTTTCCGGGCTCCTCGGAAGCAGCGCCGGGAGTGTGGTGAGCGCGCGCTCCTCGTCCAGTGACGTCAGGGAGTACTGCTCCCTGAGGATGCGCTTCAGCTCGGGGAGGGGTAGCCGCTCTTCCGGGCTCCGTGCCTTGCGGATCGCCATGAAGGTGGAGAACCCACGCTCGTCGGCGGACCCATCGGTCCCCACGACGTAGACCAGCGCCCGGATGGCGGCCTCGACCGTGCCGCCGACCTCGTAGCGCCGGTCGAGCTCCGCCCGCTCACGCGACCTGTCCGCCTCGCGAGCGAGATCGCGCTCGATCCGGCGTCCGGACCCGGTCTGCGGACCGACGCCGACCAGCCCCTGCAGCGCCGGAAACCCGTACACCCCGAGGAAGAGCGCCTCGGTCGCCGCATCCCGCATCGCTCCGGCTGCGTCGAGACCCGAGATGATCCAGGAGGAGACCGCCTTCTCGAGGGAGAGCAGCGGGTTCCCGTCCGGAACGGGCTGGCGCGCGGACTTGACCTGTGGCGCCAGCATCTTCACCGGCCACATGAACGGGTTCCGATCCGACAGGACCGAGAACCGGAGCCGGTGCGGATGCATCTGCCGCAGCAGCTTCGCGACCGGTGGCTGGAAGGCCATGCGGATCAGGGGCGAGGCGAGGGTCCGGTAGAGGTTCCCGTTCAGCTCGGAGACCCGGGCCACGGTCGCGAAGCGCTGCTCGTCCTCGGGCGGGTTTTGGCCGAGCTCCCGGATGTCGTCGAGCGTCCGCGGCTCGAGCCGGAAGAGGTACTTGCCATCGATCAGCTCGGGGTTCTCGGTGTCCCCCTCCACCTCGGTGATGACGGCCTCGTAGAGCCCGGGTGGGAGGAGGTCGATCAACCCCATGCAGCTCGCGAACTCACTGTGCTCCTTGGTGGCCACCTTCCCGGAGACGAAGATCCCCAGGTGCCCGATGCTGTCGTGAAGCGTGTAGACGATCGTCTGGCCCGCGGCGGAGATCTCCGCCTCGTTCTCGTAGAGGTCGGTGACCCAGCCCAGCGCCTGCTGCGGAGGAGTGATGTCGTCACCCCAGGAGCAGAACACGATGATCGGCGAGGTGACGTTCCGCAGGTCGATGCGCGTTCCGTCGGAGGCACGCAACCCCCCGGTGGAGAGCTTGTTCCCCACGAACAGATTGTCGGCGATCCACTGCATCTCGCCGGCGTTCAGCAGGACCGGACTTCCCCACCAGGTCTCGAAATCGAGATAGCGCGGGGCCTCGGTGTCGATCTTCGAGTAGAGGTTGTAGGCCTTCTTCCAGTAGGTGTTGCTCGGGTTCAGAGACTCGAAGTTGGCGATGAGGTGTGCGCCATCGAAGATCCCGGCGCCGATGTCGCCCGCCATGGCCGTCAGCCAGGTGCCCCCGAGCGTGCCTCCCAGGTAACGGAGCGGGTTCTTCCCCCGGACGCCAGCCCAGTAGGACAGCGGTGAGCCGGCGAGCAGGATCGGGCCGGTGAGCTCCGGCCTCAGCGCCGCCATCATCATGATCTGCCAGCCTGCCTGACAGTTGGCGACGACCACCGGCTTGCCCTCGGCCTGCGGATGTCGGGCGATGATCTCCTCGAGGAACGCCGCCTCAGTCTGGCAGACGTCCTCCACGGTCTGTCCGGGGACGGGCTCGGGCAGGAAGCCGATGAAGTAACAGGCGTGACCGGCGGCGAGCGCCGCGCCGATCTCGCTGTCGTGCTTCATCCCGCCGATGCCCGGGCCGTGTCCCGCACGAGGATCCACCACCACGAATGGCGGCCGCGTCGGATCGATGGTCGTTCCCTCCGGAGGGAGGATCCGCACCAGCAGGTAGTTCGTGGGCCGCGGCATCTTCCGACCGTCGCTCACGAGCTCCGCCTGGAACTCGAGGACGTGGGGAACGTCCTTCTTCTTCTGCTCGAGGTAGCGGTTCCCGCGCTGCCGGAGGGTGTCGAGGAAGAGGACCGAGCGCTGGAACGCGTCGACCCAGTACTCCTGAACGGGTCCAAAGAGTGGCGTCTTCATGGGTGGTGCTCCCTGACTCATTTCGAGAACGCATGCAACTCCGGCACCGCGCGCTCATTCCGGACCTGGCTCGCGAGGTGGCGCGGATGCTGGACCTCCGCGGGATTGGCTCACGCAATCCTTGCGCTAGAGGTGCGCCGTGCGAGCCCCGGCAGGATTCGCGACTTCACCCACTGCACCAGGGCGAGATAGGTGACGGTCGCCACTGCGAGGAAGACGAAGAAGGGAGGTGGCAAAGGCTCCAGCCCCAGAGGAGCGGCCAGCGGGCTCCAGGGAAGCGCAACGGCGAGGGCCACCACCCCCAGCGAGGTGATGGTGAGAAGCCGGCTGGCGCGGCTCGCCAGCGGATTTCCCGCGGTGCGAATGATGAAGACCACGAGAACCTGAGTGGCAAGCGACTCGATGAACCACCCGGTGTGGAAGAGGCGCTCCGATGCGTGAAGGAGACCCAGGAGCACCCAGAAGGTCAGAAAGTCGTAGAGCGAGCTCACGGGGCCGACCACGAGCATGAAGCGTCGGACCAGACGGACGTCCCACCGCCGCGGACGCATGAGGTCGGCTGGATCGACGCTGTCGCTGGGGAGTGTGACCTGCGCGAGGTCGTAGAGGAAGTTGTTGAGGAGGATCTGGGTCGGAAGCATGGGCAGGAAGGGAAGGAAGACCGACGCCACCGCCATGCTGAGCATGTTCCCGAAGTTGGAGCTGGTGCCCATCAGCAGGTACTTCATGACGTTGCCGAACGACTTCCGGCCCTCCACGATCCCCGCGTGCAGCACATCAAGCCCGCGGTCGAGGAGCACGATGTCGGCGGCCTCCCGGGCCACGTCGACCGCGCTCGCGACGGAGATGCCCACGTCCGCGGTGTGCAGCGACGGCGCGTCGTTGATCCCGTCCCCGAGGAAGCCCACCACGTGACCCCGCCGGCGCAGCGACTGGAGGATGCGTGTCTTCTGCTGCGGCGAGACCCGGGCGAACACGGCGCCGGTCTCGGCAACCTGGCCCAGGGCCGGATCGGTGAGCCGATCCAGCTCTTCCCCGAGCCTCAGCCCGGTCGCATCGATGCCGACGGCCTGGCAAACGTGCCGGACCACCAGAGGGTCGTCGCCGGAGAGGATCTTCACCTCCACCCCATCGCGCCGGAGCGCGGCCACCGTGGCTGCCACCTCGGGCAGCGGAGGATCGAGGAACGCCAGGAACCCGGCGAGACAGAGCTCCCGTTCCGACTCCGGACCGCACGACTCGCCGGGCTTCAGCGCGCGGGTGGCCACGGCGATGATCCGCAGCCCTTGACTGGAGAGCGCCCGCTCGGTCGCCTCGCAGTGGATGCGGGCCGTGGGGTCCAGAGCGCGGACGCCGTCGGGGGTCTGCCACCCGGTGCAGATGCCGAGCACGCTCTCGGGCGCGCCCTTGCAGATCAGCATCGGCAATCCGCGGCCCTCGGCGGCGACGCTCACCCGCCGGCGCTCGAAGTCGAATGGAACCTCCCCGCACCGACGCCACCCGTCGCCGTCCGGTGACCGGGCGGCGAGGATGGCCTCGTCCAGCGGGCTCCTGAGCCCGGTCTGCAGTGCGCTGTTCACCCCGGCCAGGCCCAGCACGGAGGCCGCGGGCGTGCCGGTTCCGTCCACCGAACGCTCGAGCTCCATCCGTCCCCGGGTGAGGGTCCCGGTCTTGTCGCTGCACAGGACGTCGATGCTCCCGAGGTTCTGGATGGAGGGAAGGTGCTTGACGATGACCTTCTGCCGGGCCATCCGTCGGGCACCCTGGGCGAGCGTCACGGTGGTGATCATCGGCAGGAACTCGGGCGTGAGGCCGACGGCCAGGGCCACCGCGAAGAGCAGCGACTGCAGGGGCGGCCGGTGAAGCGCGAGGCTCACCACGGCGATGAACAGCACCAGGAAGAGCACGGTGCGTGTGATGAACAGCCCGAACTCACGAATGCCCTGCTCGAACGCGGTCTGCGGAGCGCGCTCGGCGAGCCGTGCGGCGATGGCACCGAACTGGGTACGTGCCCCGGTGCGCTCGACGAGCGCCTCGGCCGTCCCGCTGGCAACCGAGGTCCCGGAGTAGACCCACCCCGGCGAGACGCCCCCGGTTCGCTCGGCGACTCCCACGTCCTTTTCCACTGGCAACGACTCGCCGGTGAGGGCCCCTTCCACCACGTGGAGCTGGATGGCAGAGAGGAGCCGCGCGTCGGCCGGAACCAGATCTCCCGCGGAGAGGTGAATGACGTCTCCCCGGACCAGCGCGCGCCGGGAGATCTCGCTCCAGCTTCCATCGCGCAACGCGGTCGCCGTGGACGCGACCCGGGCCCGGAGCCGCTCGACGGCCCGGGCGGAGCGGTAGGACTGGACGAAGTCGATCGCCGCGCTGAGGATCACCATCGCGGCGACGAGGAGCGCGTTGACCCTCTCCCCGAGGGCCGCCTGGGCGCCGGCGGCGAACAGGAGGACGACCAGGAGTGGGTTCGAGAAGGTGGCGAGGATCTGGCGCACCGCCGATGCGCTGGCGTGCGCCGCAATCTCGTTGGGACCTTCCTCGGCCAGGCGCTGCTGGGCCTCGGCCGTGGTCAGCCCTGCTGCGGGCGCAGCGGGCTCCCGCGCAAAGCGTTCGCCGGCACGGGGGGCCGTCGCATCTGCTGCGCTCGGGACATCGTCCATCGTCGACCGCCGCCCGAGTGGTGCATCGACGAGGCCACTCGTGGCTTGGCCGATGCACGACGCTGCCCGGGGCGTCCGATGAGCCGGTTCATCCAGTTGCTGGATCCGAACAACATCCGACCGGTCTTCGATGCCCTCTCGATGGCCCGGGATGCCTGGCGGGCGGTGCGCGAGGATTCCGACTTCCTCCAGCTCGCCCGCCGGACCCTCTTCCCTCTTCCGACGGATCGCGAGCCCGTGCTCGACCCCGACCCATTCCCGCCTTTCGAGCCCGCGACGGTCCCGGCGCTACGAGGGCAGCGAGTCGCGGTCGTGATCTCCGGTGGCAGTGGGGCCACCAGTGCCGCGGTGGGCGTTCAGCGTGCGTTCGAGGAGGCGGAGATCGAGCCCGTCGCGCTCTCGGCAGCCTCCGGAGCGGTGCTCTTCGCCCTCCCCTGGGCGTGCGGAATCGACTCGACGGCGATCGCCCGCTTCTGGCTCGGCGTCCGCCGAGAAGACTACCTGGACGTGGACTGGGGCGCGCTCCTGCGCTCCGCCGGGCGCGGCATGGGCGGATGGGCCGGGCTCGTCGGGGGCGAGGCTCTCGAGCGAGCAGTCCGCTCGCTGGTCGGCAATCGCCGCCTGGGGGACACCAGGATTCCCTTCTCCATGCCCGCCTGGAACATCGACCGCAACCGGGTCGAGATCCTGGGAACGCGTAGCACGCCCGATCTCCCGGTTGCGGTCGCCATCCGCGCTGCCATCGCCATCCCGATCTTCGTGGAACCGGTGCGGATCGGGCTCCACATGTATGGCGATGGCGGGATCATCGACATCTTCCCCGTACGTCCGGTGCTCGCGGCGAGCCCCGACCGCGTGATTGGCCTCAACTGCTATCTCCCCGAGGGCTTCGAGGGCGAGGACGTCACCGGCTGGCGGCAGCGCTCGTTCGCCATCCTTCGTGCCAGCGGACAGCTCCGGTGGTCGGGGATGGTGGCCCTGGCTCGTGAGCAGGCGCTCCTCGCGGGAGACCGGCTCACGCTGCTTCACCCCGTCCGGTACGAGGCCGTGCGCGGTGGCAAGTTCTACGAGACGTTCGTCGATCGCCGGCGCTGGCCCGGGTTCATGAACGCCGGTCGCGAGGTCACTCGCGATCTCTTCGAGGGCCTCGCACCGCTTCGCGCAGCGGGCTGACCTCACCCGGTCGAGGGCTTCCAGTCCTTGTCCTTCAGCTCGACCATGCAGAGGCGGGCTCCGGCGGGTCCGATGTTCTCGGCGGCGTGCCAGCCGGCCTCGAACCAGGCGACCTCTCCTGCCTTCCGATCGCTCACCACCGTGGTTCCATCGTCCTTGTGGCCGCGGACCTGGACCGGTGTGAGGTAGATGGTCAGGTGGGCCGGGTGGAAGTGCCGGCCAGTCCCGCAGGCTCCCGAGCCGCCGGCGCTCACGTACTCGAGCACCCGCACCCGGGCGTTCTCGAGGCTCACGCGCATCGTGAGCCCGCTCGCTCCTCGCTCCTCGGGAGGAGTCGCAGTGGCTGGCACGCCGAGCGCCGCGAGAAGCGAGAAGGTGTCACGTCTCGACAGGAGAGCAGGCACGGCGAACCTCCGGAGAGGGTGTGCCCCTCCCGATGGGCAAGATGCATGCCGCCGCGAACGCTTCGATCATCGCGCGCTCGTCCATGGTGGCGCGCGCAAGCCTTGCGCCCCGACGCAGGTGACGGAGTCGTTCGAGGCGCGAGTGACGGATCTTGCATGGCCTCCCCAAGGAGAGTTCGACGTCGTGCTCGCGCACCAAGGTCTGACCAGCGAGGAGGCGCGCCGGCTGCTCGCGGCGGTGGGTCCCAACACGCTCGCGACCGAGAAGCGCTCTCGCTGGTGGCGCACCCTGTTCGAGGTATTCCACGAGCCGATGGTCCTGCTGCTGGTCGCCTGTGCGGCGGCCTACGTGGCCTTCGGTCAACGGTCGGAGGCCGCGCTGCTCGGAGCGTCGGTGCTTCTCGTGATCGGCATCAGCCTCCTCCAGGAGGGGAAGACCGAGCGCGCGCTCCAGGCGCTCAAGGATCTCTCGAGCCCGATGGCATCGGTCCGTCGTGACGGTCGTGCAGTCCGCATCAGGTCCGCCGAGGTGGTCCCCGGGGACGTGCTCCTGCTCGCCGAGGGCGACCGAGTCGCCGCCGATGCGGTCCTGGTCGAGGCGACCGAGCTCAGGGCGAACGAGTCGCTGCTGACCGGAGAGTCCACTCCCGTCCGGAAGCGCGCGATTCCCGCTCCCATCCCTCTGCGACCGCCCGGCGAGGGGCGCTCACCCTTCGTGTACGCCAGTACCCTCATCGTTGGAGGCCGGGGGGAAGCCATCGTCGGGGCCACCGGCGCCCGGACCGAGGTCGGCCGCATCGGTCATGCGCTGGACACCATCTCGCTCGCCCGCAGCCCTTTGCGCGACCAGCTCTCCGGGCTGGTGCGGGCGGTCGCTCTCGCTTCGGCGGCATGCTGCCTCGGCGTACTCCTCGTCTACGGGCTCCACCGGGCAGACTGGATGGGCGGACTGCTTGCCGGCCTCACCCTCGCGATCTCGCTGGTGCCCGAGGAGTTCCCGGTGGTGGTCACCATCTTCCTCGCCCTCGGAGCGTACCGGATGGCGCGGCAGAACGTGCTCGTCCGCCGGATGGCCGCGCTGGAGACGCTCGGCGCGGCGACGGTGCTCTGCACGGACAAGACGGGCACCCTGACCGAGAACCAGATGCGGATCGCCGAGATCGTGACGGCCCTTCCCGGCGAGCCGGAGACCCCAGAGGGCGTTGCCGAGCTTCGCGAGACGGCCGCGCTTGCCTGTCCAGCGGAGAGCTTCGATCCCATGGACCAGGCCACCGTCGAGCTGGGACGTGACGCCGGCAGCAGCGCGGCTCGCGTGCTCCGCGAATATCCGCTGGGCCCCGGGTTTCCGGTCATGGCGTTCGCCCGGGCGCGAGACGGAGGGGCCTTCATCGCGGCCAAGGGCGCACCGGAGGCGCTGGCGCACCTCGCCGGATGGAACGAGAGCAGGCGCCACGCTCTCGAGGCCCAGGTCCGCACGCTCGCCCGGCGCGGCTTGCGGGTGCTGGCGGTGGCCCGGGCCGAGCTTGGACCCCGGCAGCCGCCGGAGCAGCTGACCGGATTGCCCTTCCGGATGCTGGGGCTGCTCGCCTATGCAGACCCGCTCCGGGCGGGCGTCGCGGAAGCCGTCGCCGAGTGCCGGCGCGCCGGCGTTCGGGTCATGCTGATCACCGGGGACCACCCGAGCACTGCCCTCGCGATCGCGAGAGCGGCGGGAATCGATGCGGGCCGGTTCCTCACCGGTTCGCAGCTGGAATCGCTGCAGGGCGCCGAGCTTCGCGCGGAGCTGGCGCACACCCGGGTGTTTGCCCGCGTCGCGCCACTCCAGAAGCTCCGGTTGGTCGAGACGCTCCAGGCGATGGGCGAAGTCGTGGCGATGACCGGTGACGGCGTCAACGATGCCCCGGCCCTGCGAGCGGCGAACATCGGCGTGGCGATGGGAGGCCGCGGTACCGACGTGGCACGGGAGGCAGCCGACCTGGTCGTGCTCGATGACGACTTCGTCTCGATCGTCGGTGCGATCCGGGCGGGCCGACGGATCTATGCGAACCTCCAGAAGTCCATCGGCTTCGTCCTGGCGGTGCACGTTCCGATCGCGGGCATGGCGATGCTCCCGGTCTTCCTGGGCTGGCCGATGCTCCTCACCCCGGTGCACATCGTGCTGCTCGAGCTGATCATCGATCCCGCCTGCTCCATCGCCTTCGAGATGGAACCTGCCGACCCGGCGGCGATGGACCGGCCTCCACGGTCACCGAAGGCACGCCTGATGAACCGCCGGCAGGTGCTCGGAGGCCTCCTCGAAGGCCTGGTGGTGTTCGCCGTCGTGGGGCTCGGCTTCTGGATCGGGCTGCAGAAGCACGGGGGGCTCGGTGACGCGCGGACCCTCGCCTTCTGCGGACTCGTGTTCGGAAGCCTCGGGCTGATCGTGGCCAGCCGCGCCCGCTCCACCGGCCTCTGGCGGTCGCTCCGGGTGCCCAATCCCGCGTTCTGGACGGTCCTCGGCGGCGCGTCGGCCGTCATTTGCCTCATGCTCCTCCTGGCACCGCTCCGGAGCCTGTTCAGGCTCAGTCCACTTCACTGGGACGATCTCGCGATCTCCGTCGGGCTCACGGCCATGCTGGTCGTTGCCCTGCTGCTCGCCGCCCCGCTCTCGCGCGGACCTCGAGCGCCGGCGACCTCGCAGGGAACCTGAACGGACCGCGGCCCCGGCGCCCGTGCGTCCGGACCTCGACCCCGGGCGACTGCAGTCGTTGCGTGCCGTCTTGCATGCGCGCAACGGATGCGCGGGGGGCAAGAGCTCCGTCGCACGCGCCAGGTGGCTCGCCCCTTGCTCCGGGCAGCCTCGGCTCGCGGTCGGAGGTCGCCCACGGTGCAGCAGGGCCGACAGATCGAGGTCGTCGGGACGGTGCAGGGCGTCGGCTTCCGGCCCTGGGTCTACCGGCTCGCGACCGGGCTCGGGATCAACGGCCAGGTCTGGAACGACGTCGCCGGGGTGACCGTCGAGGCCTTCGGCGAGCCCTCCGCCCTCGACGGCCTGCTGCAGGCGCTGCAGACGGATCTGCCCCCCGCAGCTCGTATCCGCTCGCTTCGCTGGAAGGAGATCCCGGCCCGCGAGGCCAAGGAGTTCGTCATCGCACCCAGCCTTCCCGGAAGCGCACGGCGGGTCTCCATCCCCCCAGATCTCGCCATCTGCGAGGCCTGCCTCGCGGAGATCTCGGATCCTTCCAACCGCCGGCACCGCTACCCGTTCACCAACTGCACCGACTGCGGGCCCCGCTTCACCATCGCGCTCGACGCGCCGTACGACCGCCCGGTGACCTCGATGTCCGGGTTCGTCATGTGCGAGGCCTGCCAGCGGGAGTACGACGATCCACGCGACCGGCGCTTCCATGCCCAGCCCAACGCATGCCCCCGGTGTGGCCCGCGCCTGCAGCTTCTCGACTCCCGGGGAAAGGACCTGGCCTCGGCAGATCCCCTCCGCGAGGCCGCGGCGGCGCTGAGGGCGGGCAGCATCGTGGCCGTGAAGGGGCTCGGCGGGTACCACCTCGCCTGCGATGCCACCTCGCCGGAGGCGGTGCGGCTGCTCCGCGAGCGCAAGCGCCGGGACGCGAAGCCCTTCGCGGTGATGGTCCGGGACCTCGGCGAGGCGCGTGGGCTGGCCACCCTCTCGCTGGAGGAGGAGAAGCTCCTCGTCTCCACCGAGCGTCCCATCGTGCTGGTGCCGCGGAAGCGAGGGGGCGG
Source organism: uncultured Myxococcaceae bacterium (assembly GCA_964507515.1). Taxonomy (GTDB): domain Bacteria; phylum Myxococcota; class Myxococcia; order Myxococcales; family Myxococcaceae; genus RPRB01. The sequence continues at coordinate 7,398 of CAZDSB010000082.1, read as the reverse complement.
GACCGTCGCACCCGAGGTTGCTCCGGAGAACCCGCTGCTCGGGCTGATGCTGGCCTACACGCCGCTTCATCACCTCCTCCTGGCGGAGGCGAGACGTCCCCTGGTGATGACTTCGGGAAACCTCTCCGACGAGCCCATCGCCTTCGAGGAGGCCGAGGCGGTGAGCCGGCTCCGTGACGTCGCCGACCTCTTCCTCACCCACGACCGGGGCATCGTCACCCGGTGCGATGACTCGGTGGCCCGGGTGGTCTCCGGTGGACCGATGCTCCTCCGACGGTCGCGAGGCTACGTCCCCCGGCCCATCTCGCTGTCTCGTCCGGTCGAGCGACCCATCCTGGCCTGCGGCGCCCAGCTCAAGAATACGTTCTGTCTCGCCGCGGGCGACATCGCCGTGCTGGGACCTCACGTCGGGGACCTGGACCAGCTCGAGGTCCACCGCTCCTACGAGGAATCCGTCGACCGGATGCAGCGCTTTCTGGGTTGCCGACCGGAGGTCATCGCCCACGACCTGCACCCGGACTATGCCTCGACCCGCTACGCCCTCGATCGGCCGGAGACGGTGAAGGTGGGCGTCCAGCACCATCACGCTCACGTCGCGAGCGCGATGGCGGAGCACGGGCTGGACGGCCCGGTGATCGGCATCGCCTTCGACGGGACGGGCTACGGAACCGACGGCACCTCCTGGGGAGGCGAGATCTTGCTCGCCACGGCCAGCGCCTTCCAGCGGTGTGGCACGCTGCGACCGGTCGCCCTCGCAGGCGGGGAGCGTGCCATCCACGAGCCGTGGCGCATCGGTCTCGCGCTGCTGCTCGACGCGTACGACGGGGAGCCTCCCGACCTGTGGAACTTCGCGGCGATCCCCGAGGGCCCGTCAGTCCTGGTACGACGGGCGCTCTCGCTGGGCATCAACGCGCCGAAGGCGCATGGAGTGGGACGGCTGTTCGACGGGATCGGAGCGCTGGTCCTGGGGCGAGGCACGGCCAGGTACGAGGGAGAGCTGGCCCTGGCGTGGAACCTCGTCGCCGACGCCGAAGGGCACGGGAGATACCCGTTCGGGATCGACACACATGGCCCGGTCCTGGAGCTGGACCTGCGTCCGATGGTCCGAGCGCTGATCCAGGAGTTCCTGGTCGGGGTGCCGCCCGCCCGCCTCTCGGCGAAGTTCCACGATACCCTGGTCGGTGCCACCGCGGACCTGGTGCGGATGGTGCGCGAACGGGTCGGCAACTTCCCGGTGGTCCTGACGGGAGGCTGCTTCCAGAACGCGCGGCTGGCCGAGGGTCTGTTCACGGCGCTCCGGCCGGACGGCCCGGTTCACCTCCATCGCGAGGTCCCCCCCGGTGACGGCGGCATCGCCCTGGGTCAGGTCCTCGTCGCGAGTTCCACCATCTCGAGCTGAGGAGCGGTCATGTGTCTCGGCGTTCCAGGGAAGGTCGTTGCAGTCGAGGGGATGGTGGCGACCGTCGACTTCTGGGGGCTCCGGAAGGAGGTACGCCTCGACGTCGTCGACGCCCCGGTCTCCCCGGGGGACTACGTCCTGAACCACGTGGGCTTCGCCATCCGGCGCATCCCCGCCAGCGAGGCCGAGGACACCCTCGCGCTCTACTCCGAGCTCCTGGCCAGGGAAGCGCCCGGGGACCTCATGGCCGCCGACGTGCGCGGGGAGCTGGAAGCCACCGAGGGCAGCGAGCCATGAGCACCGCGCTCTCGGAAGCCGCGCAGCTGAAATTCCGGGATCCCGCCGGTGCTCGTGCGCTCGGTGCAGCGATCGAGAAGGTGACCCGGGAGATCGGCCGGGACCCGGTGTCGGTCATGCACGTCTGCGGCAGCCACGAGCAGGCCATCGCCCGGTTCGGCCTGCGGGCGGCCTTTCCGCCGGCGCTGGACGTGATCATGGGCCCGGGCTGCCCGGTCTGCATCACCGACGTGCCCGAGGTGGACGAGGGCGTCGCTCTGGCCCGCCAGGGGGTCCGGGTGGCCACCTACGGGGACATGCTCCGCGTCCCCGGGTCCGCTGGCTCGCTGGCCGACGCCCGCGCGGCGGGAGCGAAGGTGGACGTCGTCTACGGCATCTCGCAGGCGGTGGAGCTGGCGCGACGGACCGACGAGGAGGTGGTGTTCTTCGCCACCGGCTTCGAGACCACCGCGGTCGCCACGGCTGCGGAGATCCTCCGTGAACCTCCGTCGAACTTCTCCGTGCTCTCGGCGCACAAGTACATCCCGCCGGTGATGGAGATCGTGGCCGAGATGCCGGGGAGCCGGGTCGAGGGCTTCCTCGCGGCCGGACACGCGGCGACGATCACCGGGTGGGCTGTGTTCGAGCCGTTCGTGGAGCGCCACCGCCTGCCGGTGGTGGTCGCCGGGTTCGAGCCGCTGGACATCCTCGCCGGGCTCCTGCGCCTCGTGGAGCTCATCCGGGACGGAACGCCGCGGGTCGAGAACCTCTACCCCCGCTGCGTGACGAGGGAAGGCAACCTGGCCGCCCAGGAGCAGCTCTGGAAGGTGTTCCGTCCGCTCGGTGGACGGTGGCGAGGGATCGCCCACGTGCCGAACGGCAATCTCCGGCTCCAGGATTCCTGGGCCCACCTCGACGCCCGGCGGCGCTTCGAGATCGACGTGAAGGCACTCTGGGACTTCGCCCCACCCTCGCTCATCCAGCAGTGCATCTGTGGAGAGATCATGTCCGGCCGGGAGTCGCCGACCTCCTGCCCGCTGTTCGGCAAGGCCTGCCAGCCGGACACGCCCGTCGGGGCATGCATGGTCTCCAGCGAGGGGACTTGTCGCATCTGGCACCAGTACGGTGGGCACCCGCAGCTGGCCGGGGTGACGGCAGGAGGTGTCCGATGAGGTCCACCCTTCCCCTCGGTAGCACCGTCAGCCTGAAGCACGGCGCGGGTGGCCGGGCGATGCGAGCGCTCATCGAGCAGCTCTTCGCCGAGGGAGCGCGGCAGCCGCCGGGCGCGGTGGGGCTCGCGGAGATGGACGATGGAGCGGCCTTTCCGATCAAGGACGGGTGGCTGGTGCTCACCACCGACTCGCACATCGTCGTTCCCCGCTTCTTCCCCGGTGGCGACGTGGGACGGCTCTCGATCTCGGGCACGGTGAACGACCTGGCGATGATGGGCGCGACCGAGGTCCTCGGGCTCACCTGCGCCGTGGTGATCGAGGACGGCTTCCCCATCGCCGAGCTGGAACGGATCCACGCCTCGATGCGGGACACCTCGAGGGAAGCGGAGGCGCCGGTGGTCACCGGGGACACCAAGGTGATGGGCCGGGGCGAGCTGGACGGCATCGTGCTCAACACCACCGGCGTGGCCATCACCGATCGGCTGGTGCGCGACACCGGGCTCCGGCCCGGAGACCGCATCGTGGTGACCGGAACCATGGGCGACCACGGCTTCGCGGTCCTCGCCGCCCGGCAGAAGCTCGAGCTGCAGGGAGATCTCCGGTCCGATGTGGCACCGCTCAACGGGCTGGTTCGCCAGCTGCTGCGAGCGGTCGGCGATGGAGTGGTCGCCATGAAGGATCCCACCCGCGGCGGGCTCGCGAGTGCCCTCCACGAGATGGCGGAGAAGAGCGGAGTCGGCGTGCTGCTCGAGGAACGGGCAGTTCCTCTGTCGGACGAGGTCCGGGCCGCGTCGGAGATCCTCGGCATCGACCCGCTGCACGTGGCCAACGAGGGGAAGGCGGTTCTGGGCGTGCGTCCCGAGGCCCTGGACCGGGTGATGGCCGCACTGGACGGGCATCCGCTCGGCCGTCGCGCCGCGGTGGTCGGGACCTGCATCTCCGAGCAGCGGGGACGGATCGTGCTCGACACCGGGCTCGGCAAGCGGCTTCTGGCCGAGCCGGAGGGCGATCCGATGCCGCGGATCTGCTGAGATGACCGTGACGGCCGAGAGCCACATCCGGACGACGGTCGAGCGCGGCGTGGGCACGCTCGTCATCGACCGGCCGAAGCGCTTCAACTCCCTCGACGTGTCCACGGCCCGGGATCTGCGGAAGGCCGGCCTGCAGCTCGCGCGCGATCCGGCGGTGCGGGTGGTCGTGCTCCGGGGCACCGAGGGCGTCTTCTGCAGCGGAGCGGACCTCAAGTACATCCGCGCCGGAGGCGATGCGGCGGAGCTCGCCTATCTCACCCCGGGCGCCCGGCCGGTCCCGCTCGGGCCCGGAGAGATCTTCAAGCAGATCCTCGAGTACCTCCACGCCACCATCTCGGAGATCCGCCGGGCGCCGAAGCCCTTCGTCGCTGCGGTGGACGGCGCTTGCGCCGCCGGAGGGCTTGGCCTGGCCATGGCCTGTGACCTGGTGTTCGCCTCCGAGCGCTCCACGTTCGAGTGGGCCTACGCCAAGACCGGGCTCTCCGGAGCCGAGAGCTCCACCTTCTTCGTTCCTCGGCTGGTGGGCCTGCGCTTCGCTGCGGAGATGCTGCTCCTGAACCCCAGGCTGGACGCAGGCGCGGCACGGAGCGCGGGTCTGGTGAACGGCGTGCTCCCCGTCTCCGGGTTCGACCTCGAGGTGGAGGCGGTGGCGCGACGGATCGCAGCGGGCCCCTCCTCCGCGTACGCCGCTGCCAAGCAGCTCTTCAACGAGGCGATGGGGGTGGACCGGCTCGATCACCATCTCGATCGCGAGCTCGAGGCGCTCGTTCGCAGCGCCGACTCGGCGGAGTTTGCCGAGGGGATCGAGGCCTTCTTCGCCCGGAGGACGCCTCGGTTTCCGGGCACCTCCTGAGCCACTCCGCGCAGCCTTTGCGTCGGCACGGATTCCAGACGCAGTGGATGCCTCCCTGCCTGCGCGTGCTCCCAGGAGGAGGCGAAGGCTTGGCTCTTGCACGCCGGTGATGAGCCGCGGCGTCGGTCTTCCCCTCGTGTGTGTGAGCCGCCGGCCGAACGCCCGCGCTGGAGGGTGCCATGGGGAGTCGCGAAGGCTGGCTGGCCGGGGAGCTCCGGCGCCGCGGTATCAGTCGCCGTGAGTTGCTCTACTTCTGTGCCGGAGTAGCCGGAACGTTCGGCCTCCCTGCCTCGGCGGCGTCGCAGATCGCCGCCGCGCTCACCCGGACCAAGAAACCGATCCTGGTCTGGCTCGAGTTCCAGGACTGCTGCGGCAACACCGAGTCCTTCCTCCGCTCCAGCGCACCGGCGGTGGGCGAGGTGGTGCTCGACCTCCTCAGCGTGGACTACCACGAGACGATCATGGCCGCGGCCGGCTTCCAGGCCGAGGACGCGCTCAAGGGCGTGGTGAAGGATTCCGCGGGTCAGTTCATCGCCGTCGTCGAGGGCAGCATTCCCACCGGAGCGGACGGCGCGTACTGCACCATCGGCGGCCGCTCGGCCCTCGACATCGCCCGTGACGTCTGCGGCAAGGCCGCGGCGACCATCGCGGTCGGCACCTGCGCCACCTACGGCGGCCTTCCCGCGGCGTCGCCCAATCCCACGGGAGCGCTGGGCGTCGCCGACGCGGTGCCGGGAGTGAAGAACCTGATCAACCTCTCGGCCTGCCCCATCAACGCCGCCAACCTCGGCGCGCTGCTCACCTACTACCTGACCTTCAAGCGCTGGCCGCCACTGGACGGCTTCCGGCGCCCGCTCTTCGCCTACGGCAAGACGATTCACGACAACTGCGAGCGACGGGCGCACTTCGACGCCGGGCAGTACGTCGAGATCTGGGGCGACGACGCCCACCGCTCCGGCGCCTGCCTTTACAAGATGGGCTGCAAGGGGCCGGTGACCTACCAGAACTGCCCCACCGTCCGCTGGAACGAGGGGACCAACTGGCCCATCGGGTGCGGGCACCCATGCATCGGCTGCGCGGAGCCCGACTTCTGGGACCGGATGACTCCGTTCTACAAGCACCTCCCGACAGTCGCGGGCTTCGGTGCGGGCACGGGCATCGACACCGTGGGCGCGGTGCTCACCGTGGGCGCGGCGGCGGCGTTCGCCGGGCACGGCGTGCTCAAGGGCATCCAGAACCGAGGGAAGAAGCACGACGGCGGCGCCGGTCCTCCGGCTGATTCCGGTCCGGCCGGCAAGGCAGGGAGTCCGTCATGAGTCACGTGGTGGTGGATCCGGTCACCCGGATCGAAGGACATCTCAGGATCGAGGCAGAGGTCGATGGCGGCCAGGTGCAGGACGCCTGGTCGTCGAGCACGATGTTCCGGGGCATCGAGCTCATCCTCAAAGGTCGCGACCCACGCGATGCGTGGGCCTTCACCCAGCGCATCTGTGGCGTCTGCACGACGGTGCACGCCATCGCCTCGGTGCGCGCGGTGGAGAACGCGATCGGGGCCAAGCCTCCGCCCAATGCGCGGGTCCTGCGAAACCTCATCATGGCTTCGCAGTGCATCCAGGATCACGTGATCCACTTCTACCATCTGCACGCGCTGGACTGGGTGGACGTGGTCTCCGCGCTGAAGGCGGATCCGGAGAAGACATCGGCGCTGGCACAGTCCATCTCCGACTGGCCGCTCTCGAGCACGAAATACTTCGCCGGGGTGAAGAGCCGCCTCAAGGAGTTCGTGGAGCGCGGCCAGCTCGGCCCCTTCGCCAATGCCTACTGGGGCCACCCCGCGTACAAGCTCCCTCCGGAGGCCAACCTCCTGGCAGTGGCCCACTACCTCGAGGCGCTCGACTGGCAGCGTGACTTCATCAAGATGCACGCCATCCTGGGCGGGAAGAACCCCCACCTCCAGTCATTCCTCGTGGGCGGGATGGCGACGCCGGTCGATCCGGACCGCCAGGCGTCGATCAACATGGGTTCGGTCGCCCGGATGAAGGAGCTCACCGCGCGTGCGCGCGACTTCGTGAGCAAGGTCTACCTGCCGGACGTCCTGGCAGTTGCGAGCTTCTACAAGGACTGGGCGGGGGTGGGGGGCGGAGTCGGGAACTACATGGTCTACGGCGAGTACCCCGAGACCGACGACGACAAGCCACCCCTCTTCCTGCCCAGCGGTATCATCCGCAACCGAAACCTCGGCAAGGTCGAGCCGCTCGATCCAGCGAAGATCACCGAGTCGGTGAAGCACAGCTGGTACGAGGATGGCGCGGGTCAGCCGCTCCATCCACGCGAGGGAGTCACTCAGCCCAAGTACACCGGGCCCAAGCCTCCATACGAGCGGCTGGAGACGGCGGCCAAGTACAGCTGGCTCAAGTCCCCGCGCTACGACGGCGAGCCGATGGAGGTCGGTCCGCTGGCCCGGATGCTCGTCGCCTACGGCTCCGGGCACAAGCGCGTCCAGGAGCTGGTGGGCACGGCGCTGAAGTCGCTGGGCGTCGGCCCGGAGGCCCTGTTCTCCACGCTGGGACGGATCGCCGCTCGCTGTGTGGAGACGGTGCTCCTGACGGAGAAGATCGACGGCTGGGTCGATGCTCTGGCGGGGAACATGGAGAAGGGAGATCTCCG
>CAZDSB010000081.1:0-3525 GCA_964507515.1 uncultured Myxococcaceae bacterium | reverse complement strand
CTGGGACCGCAACGACGCGATCGCCTGGGCAGGCGCCACCGGAGTGTGGGTGCTCGTGCTCGCGCTGCTCCTCTGGCTCGCGAGCCGCGAGCGAGGTGGCGTGGGCCCGTGGCTCCGGTGGCTCGGGCCCCGGGTCGCGGGCGGGCTCGCGCTGTGGGTCGCGGTCTTCGGAGCGACGCGCTGGGCCGAGCGGAAGATCAGCCCGCGTCCGGAATCACACTCCCGGGCCGTGCGTTCGGCGACCCAGCACTCCGGAACGCACGCGCCGTAACGTCCCCGAACTGCACGCGAAGGTTGCCCCCCGAGGCTCCGCGGTGAGAGGGTAGGCACCGAGGGTGTCGAGGAGGTCCATGAGTCAGAGCGCGTCGACGGTGATCAACGACATGAGCCTGCAGGTCGCGACCGTGAACGGGTCCGGCTCGCAGAGCGCGAACATGGTGCTGCTCCGGACGCTGTTCCAGATGGGAGTCCCGGTGTCGGGGAAGAACCTCTTCCCCTCGAACATCGCCGGGCTTCCAACCTGGTACACGATCCGCGCGAGCAAGGAGGGCTGGATCGCGCGCAGGAAGGAGATCGACCTCCTCGTCGCGATGAACCCCGAGACGGCCCAGGAGGACACGCTCTCGCTGCGGCCCGGGTCGGCGGTCGTCTTCGACGAGCCGCTGAAGATCTCCGGCCTGCGCTCGGACCTCTCCTTCTACCCGGTGCCGTTCGACAAGGTGATCCAGCCGGTCACCAATGACGCCAAGGTCAAGAAGCTCCTGAAGAACATGGCCTACGTCGGGGTCGTGGCCCAGCTGCTGGGGCTGGAGATGCCAGAGGTCGAGGCTGCCATCGCCAAGCAGTTCCGCAAGAAGGCCAAGGCCGCAGAGCTGAACGTGAAGGCCGCGCGCGCCGGTCACGAGTACGCCAAGGCGTCGCTCCAGAAGAAGGACCCGTTCCAGATCCGCCGGATGGACGCCAACCGGGGGAAGATCATCATCGAGGGCAACGCCGCTGGCGCCCTGGGGGCGATGTTCGGTGGGGTCACGGTGGTGACCTGGTACCCGATCACCCCCTCGTCATCGCTGGTGGAGACGCTCATCGGCTACATGCGCCGGTACCGGATGGGGGCCGACGGCAAGAGCACCTACGCGATCGTGCAGGCGGAGGACGAGCTGGCCGCGATCGGCATGGTCGTGGGCGCAGGGTGGGCAGGCGCGCGGGCGATGACCTCGACCGCCGGTCCCGGCATCTCGCTCATGTCCGAGTTCGCCGGCCTGGCCTACTTCGCAGAGATCCCAGCGGTCATCTGGGACGTCCAGCGGGTCGGCCCGTCCACCGGGCTGCCGACGCGGACGTCGCAGGGAGACGTGCTCTCCACCGCATTCCTCTCCCACGGTGACACGCGGCAGATCCTCCTGTTCCCCGGAACGGTGGAGGAATGCTTCCGCTTCGGGGTGGAGTCGTTCGACATCGCCGAGCGGTTCCAGACGCCGGTCTTCGTCATGTCCGATCTCGACCTGGGCATGAACTACTGGATGTCCGACCCCTTCCCGTATCCGGAGAAGCCCATCGCCCGGGGGAAGGTGCTCTCGAAGGAGGACCTGGAGCGGCTGGGCGGGTTCGAGCGCTACCGCGACGTGGACGGCGACGGCATCCCGTACCGGACGCTTCCCGGGACCGACCACCCCGCTGCGGCGTACTTCACCCGCGGAACCGGTCACAACGAGAAGGCGCAGTACTCCGAGCGGCCGGACGACTGGGTGAACAACCTGGCCCGGCTGGAGAGGAAGATGGACACCGCGCGGAAGGAGCTGCCGGCGCCCATCGTCGATGGATCGGGCTCGGAGGTGGGCATCATCGCGTACGGGTCGAGCCACCACGCGCTGGTGGAGTCGCGCGACCAGCTGCTCCGCGAGAAGGGGCTGAAGACGGACTACCTCCGCGTGCTCGCGTATCCGTTCTCCCCGGAGGTCCAGGCCTTCATCGAGCGCCACCCGCGGGTCTACGTCGTGGAGCAGAACCGCGACGCACAGCTCGCGGCCCTGCTCAAGCTGGACCTGCCGGCCGAGCTGATCACCCGGCTGCGGCCGATGGCCCACATCCCCGGGCTGCCCCTCGATGCCCGCAGCGTGACCGACGAGATCGCGGCCCGGGAGGGCCGGTAGCCATGGCCGAGAAGACGAATCGCCTCGGGCTGACCCAGGCCGACTACAAGGGCAGCAAGACCACCCTTTGCGCCGGCTGCGGGCACAACGCCATCAGCGAGCGCATCCTGGAATCGATGTACGAGCTCGGGATTCCGCCCGAGCGCGTCGCGAAGCTGTCGGGCATCGGATGCTCGTCGAAGACGCCGGCGTACTTCATGAGCCGCGCGCACAGCTTCAACGCAGTGCACGGACGCATGCCCTCGGTGGCCACCGGCGCGCTCATGGCCAACCGGACACTGATCGGCCTCGGGGTCTCGGGCGACGGTGACACCGCATCCATCGGCGTGGGGCAGTTCGTGCATCTGGTCCGGCGGAACCTGCCGCTGGTCTACATCATCGAGGACAACGGGGTGTACGGCCTGACCAAGGGCCAGTTCAGCGCGACGGCGGACGCCGGCTCGACGTCGAAGTCGGGGGTGGTGAATCAGCTCCCGGCCATCGACACCTGCCTGATGGCCATCCAGCTCGGGGCGACCTTCGTCGGCCGGAGCTTCTCCGGCGACAAGAAGCAGCTCTCGGCGATGCTCAAGGCGGCGACGGTGCACCGGGGCACCGCGGTGCTGGACGTCATCTCGCCGTGCGTGACCTTCAACGACCACGAGGGCTCGACGAAGTCGTACTCGTACATGAAGGACCACGAGGAGCCGATCCACGAGCTCTCCTTCGTTCCCTCCTACGAGGACATCGCCGTGGAGTACGACCCGGGTGCGACCGTGCTGGTGAAGATGCACGACGGCTCGCGGCTCCAGCTGCGCAAGCTGGAGGAGGGCTACGACCCACGCGACAAGCTGAGCGCGGTGACGCGCATCATGTCGTCGCACGCGCAGCAGGAGGTGCTGACCGGCGTGCTGTACGTGAACACCGAGCTGCCCAACTTCTACGACCTGCTCGGGCTGCCGGACCTGCCGCTCGCCACGCTGCCCGAGGAGGTGACCCGGCCTCCGAAGAAGGTGCTGGACGAGGTGATGGACTCGCTCGCCTGAGCGGGTCGACGCTGTTCTCGCCGGTGCCGCTGCGGACTGTGCGCCCGCGATCGTGGTGCAGTGCGGTCGTGCCGCTCTCGATCCAGGTCGCACGCGCGGATCCGGACGGGCCGGACGCGTCGCGGCTGCTCGAGGCCTACCTCCTGGAGCTGCGGGCGAGGCTCGCGCCGTTCCCGGTGACGGTGGTCGACCGCTGGGCCGGCGAGTTTCGTGCGCCGGGCGGCGCGGTGGTGCTCGGGCGGCTCGAGGGGAGGGCCATCGGGTGCGCCGGGCTGCGGTCGCTCGACGAGGGCACCCTGGAGCTGAAGCACTTCTTCCTCGTCCCCGAGCTCCGCGGGAAGGGCCTGGGC
>CAZDSB010000080.1:0-3907 GCA_964507515.1 uncultured Myxococcaceae bacterium | reverse complement strand
TGCTGGCGGCGAAGTACGGCATCCGCTGCGTGGCCGGTGACGCCTTCGGCCCGAAGTCTCCGGTCGTGACCGGGGCTGCCTGCGAGGTGCGGGATGCCTCGGGGGCGACCTACGAGGTCAAGGTGACCGGGGTGAGCACCGTCTCGGTGGCCCTCGACGTCCGCCAGACCGGCACGCTGGCCGTGGCGCCCGCGCGGACGCCGGGCGAGGCCCGTCCCCTCGACCCCCAGGCCGGCGTGCTCGCCCGGTACCAGATGACCGGCTACTCCATCGACGGGTCGCCGGTGACCAGCACCTACGCCTCGCTCGTGCTGCGGGGTGACGGCAGCTACTCCTTCGGCGAGCGGCGTGGCCGCTGGTCGGTCGTGCAGGGGCTGCTCCTCCTCGACGGCGAGTACACCGCCTGGGGCGCAGGAGCGCTCTCCGAAGACGCCCGCCGGCTGACGTTCCACGCCCAGGGCCCCCGGTTCACCGTCTCGGCCGCCCTGGAGTGGACCGACCCCCGGGGCGTCGTCCTGAGCCAGGCCAGCCGCTGACCGCTCGACCGGCTCGGTTTCCCCCTTCCGGTTCGGTGCGCAGCTTCCTGGCCATGGAACAGCCCGAAAAGCCCGTCGAGGGTCATCCGGAGGAGCCGGAGCGGAAGGAGCCTCACCGCCGGCCCGAGCCGGATCCGTTCCCCGGCTACGGTGAGCCGCCCCCCGACGTCCGTCGCGATTCTCCGCCCAACGTGCCCCCGAGGAAGTGGGGCCCTCCAGAGGACACCGATCCCTGAACGGGGTTCCAGGCGGGGTTGCGTCCGGCGGCAGAGCGATCTGTCATCGTGCCTGTCATGTGACGTTCCACCCCACAACGCCGTGGAGGCCCAGCGCCATGCACCTCGCCATCACCTTCCGCAACTTCGAGGCGTCCGAGTCCCTGAAGGACCACACGCGCGAGAGGCTGGAGCGGCTGGCGAGGAACCTGGAACGGGCCTGTACGGCGCACGTGGTGATGAACCTCGAGCGACACATCCACCACGCCGACGTGACGTTCGTCCACGGGCCGCTCGTGCTCCGGGCCAAGACATCGACGCCGGACATGTACGCCTCGGTCGACCTCGCGGTGGACTGCCTCGAGGAGCAGCTCCGCCGGGACAAGGACCGCTCGAAGCACCATCACGCGCGCGCCTGGGTCCATCACCAGCAGGCGGTGCGTCCCGCCGAAGAGGACGAGGCGCTCGACGGAGCAGCGTAGAGTCCGGTCCGCTCCGTCTTGCGTCGGTGGCAGGCACGGGCTATCTCGCGCGGACACTCCCCAGTGGATCTGGCCGGGGTCCTCCGCCGGGCGAGCGTTCGTGCCCCATGAAGATCACCGAGTTCCTCAGCCCCCAGGCGGTGATCCCCGAGCTCCACGGGGAGACGAAGCAGGACATCCTTCGCGAGCTCGCCGAGGGTCTCGCCGCTGCGTATCCGCCGCTCAACGGCGGCCGTGTGCTGGAGGTCCTCGCCGAGCGCGAGAAGCTCAACACCACCGGCATCGGTGAGGGCGTGGCCATTCCCCACGGGAAGCTGGCGGGGCTGCCCCGGCTCTACGCCTCGTTCGGCGTGGCGAAGACCGGGGTGGACTTCTCGTCGATCGACGGGAGGCCGACCCAGCTCTTCTTCGCGCTCGTGGCACCCGAGAACTCCGCGGGCATCCACCTGAAGGCGCTCGCGCGGATCTCGCGGCTGTTCCGCAATCCGCAGTTCCGCGAGGCGATCCTCCGGGCGCCCGATGCGGGCCGTGTCTATGCGCTGATCGCCGAGGAAGACGCTCGCGCGTGAACCTGGTCATCCGACCGGTCCACGACGTGTTCCTCGAGGAGGTGGTCTTCCCGGCATTCGCCGTGGGCGTGGTGGATGCCGCGTCCGGACTCGGGAAGCTGCTGGAGTGGATCGGCGACGAGCGGGTGTCCTGGCAGCTGGGCCGCGTCCTGGACAGGACCGTGGGCGGGAGCTTCTTCGGCCTGGTGGACGACGAGTGGCTGGAGCTGGTGCACGTCCTGCTCTTCTCCGAGTGGGAGCGCCGCCGCGACGGATGGCACGTGTCGGCGGAGCACCCCGGCTACGCCGCGAGCTACGAGCTCGGGCTGCACGTCTCCCTCATGCTCCAGGACCCGAGCTACCCCTACGCCGACGCGCAGGCCGCCGAGCGCTTCCGTGACGATTGGCTGGGAAAGGTCATCAAGAGCGGGCCGGTCGCGCTGGTGGCGGGCATCTGGGACCCGTTTCCGCCCTTTCCGCCGGACCAGGTGCTGGTGACGGTGGGCCGGAGCACCTACGCACCCTCCGAGGACCTGGCCATCGCCGACTGGAGCTACCGGCCCTCCCACGCGGTGAAGTCGTGGGCGCGGCGGCTGGACGATCAGCTGAAGAACCTGCTCGGACGGGAGCGCTCCCGCCTGGGGCCGGTGAGCCTGCGCGAGTCGGACGAGCTCCTCGCCTACTGGACCGGTCAGCTCCCCGACGCGCCGGCGCTGAGCGTGGCCTTCAGCGGGCTCGGGCCGACGGCCGCAGAGTGGGTGCGCGAGGTGGCGGAGCTAAGCAGGCTCATCCGGAACGCGACGGCCGCCGGGCACGGGCTCACCTCGCTGGTGACCCGGGAGGGCGGGCAGGTCACCGACTTGGAGCCGTCGTCGGGGCCTGCTCCAGGAGGATGGTGACGGGCCCGTCGTTGACGAGGGCGACCTGCATCGCGGCCGCGAAGATTCCCTCCTCCACGTGCACGCCCAGGGCGCGCAGAGCGTCGCACGCCCGCGCGTAGAGCCGGCGCGCATCCTCGGGCGGAGCGGCGTCGATGAAGCTCGGACGGCGGCCCTTGCGGGTATCCGCGTAGAGCGTGAACTGGCTCACCACCAGGGCCGCGCGGTGGGTGTCGAGGAGGGAGAGGTTCATCTTCCCGGCGGCATCCTCGAAGATGCGCAGGCCGGCGATGCGGTCGGCGATCGCGACCGCGTCGGGCTCGCCGTCTCCCCGCCCCACCCCGAGAAGGACCAGCAGTCCGGGGCCGATGGCGCCGACCGTGCGTCCCTCGACGGTGACCGAGGCCTCGCGAACGCGCTGGAGGAGGGCTCTCACCGGTAGCGAGCGGACCCTAGCGCAACCGGGGGGCGAGAACAGCGTCCGCCCATCGACATCCGTGGGAGCCCATGGTCCACTGCGCGCGCCCCTCAAGGAGGTCCCCACATGCTCCGTGCCTTCCGCGTCCTCTGGCTGACCCCCCTCGCGCTCGCAGCCTGTGCTCACCAGGCGGCCGAGGCTCCACCGGCGCCGCCGGTCGTCGCGCAGGCCGCGCCTCCGGTCGCCGAGGCTTCCGACCAGAACAAGGCCGACGACACGGCCGAGCTGAAGCGCATCCTCTCCGGGCCGATCGCCCACTTCGAGTTCGACCAGGCGCAGCTGACGAGCGAGAGCACGCAGAAGCTGCAGACGCTGGCCACGGCGCTGAAGGCGCACCCGGCGGCCCGGATCCGCATCGAGGGGAACTGCGACGAGCTCGGGACCACCGAGTACAACCTCGCGCTCGGTCAGCGGCGTGCCGAGGTGGCCCGGAAGTACCTGGTGGACCTCGGGGTCGCGAGTTCGAGGGTGGAGACCATCAGCTACGGCGAGGAGCGCCCGGTGGCGCAGGGCCACGACGCCGACTCGCACGCCCAGAACCGCCGCGACGACGTCGAGCTGCTCAGCACGCGCTGACCGGAGCCGATGCCGGGCGTCCGTGGGGACGCGCGTCGCGAAACAGGGATCCACGTGCCCCGGAGGGCCCGCGGCCCATTATGTTCGGGCGGTCATGGCCGAGCCCGCTCACCGATCGCCGCCGCCGCTCTTCCGGTCGATCGTGCTCGACCCACTCCGCGCCTTCACGGGTCTGGAGGCGGCGGGGGGCATCG
>CAZDSB010000079.1:0-4053 GCA_964507515.1 uncultured Myxococcaceae bacterium | reverse complement strand
CCCCGATGGAGCGCCGATCAGCCGATGCGTTCGCAAGTTCCCGCACTTGCTCGACACGACGTGTCAGCCGCCACCGAGGTGTTTGTAAGTGGTCGGAATCGTTTGACACCGCTGTGTCACATCCTTAGTGTGCCGCGCCGCCCTCGAACCGGAATCTCGGGCGTGGGAACGAGGGGCCAGCGCCAGAGATGACCACCGTCGAGATCGTTTTCCTGGGCGTGTACTTCGCCGTCCTGTGCGTGCTGGCCATCTACGGGTCGCACCGCTACCGGATGGCGTTCCTGTACTACCGCCACAAGTTCAAGATCCCGACCCCGAACGGCACCCTGCCGCAGCTTCCGCCCGTCACCATCCAGCTGCCGGTCTTCAACGAGATGTACGTGGTGGAACGCCTCATCGAGGCGGTCTGCCGCATCGACTACCCACGCGACTTGCTGGAGATCCAGGTCCTCGACGACTCGACCGACGAGACCTGCGCCATCGCCCGGGCCGCGGTGGAGCGGCATCGCCGGGCCGGGCAGGACGTCGTCTACATCCACCGGACCAACCGGAAGGGGTTCAAGGCCGGCGCCCTGGAGAACGGGCTGCTGACCGCCAAGGGCGAGTACGTCGCGGTGTTCGACGCGGACTTCGTTCCGACGCCGGACTTTCTCCAGCGGACGGTGCCGTTTTTCGCCGACGCCAAGGTGGGGATGGTCCAGGTGCGCTGGGGCCACCTGAACCGCGAGTTCTCCATCCTCACCCAGGCCCAGAGCATCTTCCTCGACGGGCACTTCATCATCGAGCACACCGCCCGGAACCGGTCGGGATGCTTCTTCAACTTCAACGGGACCGCGGGCATCTGGCGGCGGACGGTCATCGCCGACGCCGGTGGCTGGCAGCACGACACGCTCACCGAGGATCTGGATCTCAGCTACCGCGCGCAGCTGAAGGGCTGGCAGTTCATCTTCCTGCCCGAGGTGGTGTCCCCGGCCGAGGTGCCGGTGGACATGAACGCGTTCAAGAGCCAGCAGCACCGCTGGGCGAAGGGGTCGATCCAGACGGCGCGCAAGCTGCTCCCCTCCATCCTGCGGTCGAATCAGCCGTTCGCCGTGAAGCGGGAGGCGTTCTTCCACCTCACCAACAACATCGCCTATTTGTTGATGGTGCTGCTGTCGGTGCTGATGCCGCTGTCGATGGTGGTGCGCTTCAACCACGGCCTGTACTCGACGCTGTTCCTCGACCTGCCGTTCTGCCTCGCGGCCACGGCGTCGGTCTGCTTCTTCTACGTGGCGACCCAGCGGGAGCTCGGGCTCACCGGCTGGCGGCGGGTGAAGTACCTGCCCTTCATCATGTCGCTGGGCATCGGGCTGGCGATCAACAACGCCAAGGCGGTGATCGAGGCGCTGCTGAACCAGCAGAGCGCGTTCGCCCGCACGCCGAAGACCGGGAGCGAGGGGAAGACCATCCGCTCCTCGGTGAAGCGGAGCTACCTGGGCGCGCGGACGATGATGCCGCTGCTCGAGCTGGGCTTCGGTCTCTACTTCTCGGGAGCCCTCTGGTTCGCGATCGACGCGGGCATCTGGACGTCGGTGCCGTTCCTGGTGCTGTTCCAGGTGGGCTTTCTGTACGTCGGGGCGATGAGCCTCTTCCACGGTCGGTCGATCGACCGGAAGGCGCTCGCGCCCGCCGTGTCGCCGGCGCACTCGGCGCAGCGCGCTGCGTAGAAGACTCCGCTCGCTACGCCTTCGGATGCTGCTCGACTGCTGGGCGCTCACCCGCCGTCGGGCGTGCCGCGAACCAGCAAGTAGTTCCGAGTCTCGGGAGGCGCCGCGTCCACCGCCGCGCACTGTCCGTCAACGCGCACGCGCTCGACGGTCTTCAACAAGATACCGCCATCCGGACAGCCGGTGAGCTCCACCGGCAGGCTCGCCTCACAGCCGGGCCCGGACGGCCCCATCCTGGGCGCCCGTGTCTCGCCGACGAGCCCCGAGGGAGTCCTCCGGAGCACCACCCGCGCGCTGCTCCTCCGCGACGGTGTCCCCCCGTCGGCCCAGCGGCGCTCGACCTCCAGCACCACCGTCCCCCCGTCGTCGGTCGCGCGGTAGCTCCAGCTCGGGTCGGAGGCGAGGACCCACCGGCCGGCGAGCTCGTCCTGGCAGCCCGCGGGAAGCGACCTGGAGACCGGCGTCTCCGGTGGGGGAGGGGGCGGCGCGGCGCAGGCGGCGAGGAGCGCGAGGACGCCCCAGCAGACGTTCCGGTGGATCACGGGCTGGCGCTGGCGTGGGCCCCAGCGGCGGGCGTGCTCGTGCCCACCGTGCCGGGCACGGGCTCGAACAGGGCCTCGACGAACTCGTGCGGGTCGAAGGGTCGCAGGTCGACGATCTTCTCCCCCACGCCCACCCAGGTGACCGGGATCTTCAGCTCGTCGCTGATGCCGATCACCACGCCGCCCTTGGCCGTCCCGTCGAGCTTGGTCAGCGCGATGCCGGTCACTCCCACCGCCTCCTGGAACTGCCTGGCCTGCGCGATCGCGTTCTGACCCACCGTCGCGTCCAGGACCAGCAGCACCTCGTGCGGCGCTCCCGGCAGCGCCTTGCCGAGCACGCGCGAGACCTTCTTCAGCTCCTCCATCAGCGGCGTCTTGGTGTGGAGGCGCCCGGCGGTATCGACCAGCACCGCGTCTGCGCCGTCGGTGACCGCGCGCTTCACGGCGTCGAACACCACCGCGCCCGGATCCGAGCCGTCCGGGCCGCGCACCAGGACGGCGCCGGCGCGATCGGCCCACACGTCCAGCTGCTCGCTCGCGGCGGCGCGGAACGTGTCTCCGGCGGCGATGACCACCTTCTTCCCCTCGCGGGTGAGCTTCGCGGCCAGCTTGCCGATGGTGGTCGTCTTCCCGGCGCCGTTCACGCCCACGACCATCGTCACGTGCGGAGGCCCGCCGCCCTGCAGCGAGGGGGGGCGGGGAAGCGAGACCATCCGCTCCACCTCGGATCGGATGAGGGTCTTCACCCGGCCCACGTCGCCCAGCTCGCGCTTCTTGAGCCGGTCGCGCGCGGTGTCCACCAGCGCGGAGGCGGTGCGGACGCCGATGTCGGCGGTGAAGAGGATCTCCTCGAGCTGCGCGAGCACGGCGTCGTCCACCGCGGCGCTGCGGGAGAACAGCCCGTTGAGTCGGGCCATGAAGCCCTCGCCGCGGGTGCGCTCGAGGCCTGCCGCGAGCGTTCGACCAGCCTGTGCCTCTGCCCGTGCGCGGGCCTCGTCCTCCGCGCGCCGGCGCTCCGCCTCGGCGGCCTCGCGGGCCCGGAGCTCGTCCTCCTCGCGCAGGCGGCGGGCCTCCGCGTCCTCGCGAGCGCGTCGGTCGCGGGCCTCGGCCTCGGCGGCCTTCTTGGCGCGGTACTCCTCGCGCTTGGCCTCCTCCTCGCGCTCCTTGAGCGCCCGGGCCTCCTCCTCCAGCCGGACGCGCTCGGCGGCCTCGGCCTCGGCGCGGGCCTTCTCTTGCAGCTCACGCCGCTCGCGGGCGAGGGCGTCCGCGCGGGCCCGGGCGGCAACAGCCTCCTCGCGGGCGCGTGTCTCCTCGGGGCCGGGGATCTCCGGTCGGACCGGGGGCGGGGCCGGCAGCTCGGGCGGAGGCGGTGGAGCCTCGGCCTTCCGGCGTGCGCGGGCCCGGAAGGCGAGCGTCGCCGAGGCCGCGATGAGGATGGCGAGCCCCCCGCCGAGCAGCTCGATCTGATGGAGGTCGAGCCCGAGGAAGAGCTCGGGGGAAGGGGTGGGAACCTGGGCCAGCAACAGGAACGGCGACATGAAGCGCCCCTCTTACGTCAACTGACGCTTTCGTCGACACCCGGGGTGTGCGGTAAGAGTCGTCTCACAGCATGCGCCGCACGTTCGCCCTCGTCTCCCTGCTCAGCGTCCTCCCTGCCTGCATCGTGGAGGCCCCCACATCGGAAAAGACCGGCACACCCGTCCAGTCCGCCCGCGGTCAGGTGAAGGCCGTCCCGGTCAAGAACGGAGCCGTGCTCGGTGACCTGGCCGAGCTGGTGGGCGCCACCTTCGCTCCGCCCTCGGTGA
>CAZDSB010000078.1:0-2962 GCA_964507515.1 uncultured Myxococcaceae bacterium | reverse complement strand
CGGCACACACGTCCCGATCTTCGCACCCGAGAAGATCGGCGAGGCGCGACCGGACTACGTCCTGATCCTTCCCTGGAACGTGAAGGACGAGATCATCCAGCAGATGGGGGACGTGCGCAGCTGGGGGGGGCAGTTCGTCGTGCCCATCCCGGAGGTCCGGGTCCTCTAGGGGCCAGGACGGGGTGATGCGCTTCGTCTCCACCACGCTGTCGGATGTGATGATCCTCGAGGCGGAGCGCCACCGCGACGAGCGTGGCTACTTCGCTCGAACGTGGTGCAGCCGCGAGCTGGCCGAGCACGGCCTGGACCCGGCACTTTCGCAGTGCAGCGTCTCCTTCAACGCCCGCCGCGGCACGCTGCGCGGCCTCCACTACCAGGCGCCTCCGCACGCGGAGATCAAGCTGGTGCGCTGCGTGCGCGGAGCGCTCCTCGACGTGGCCGTGGACCTCCGGCCGGACTCGAAGGGGTTCGGCCAGCACGTGGCAGTGGAGCTGAGCGCGGAGAACGGACGATCGCTCTACATCCCTCGCGGCTTCGCCCACGGGTTCTTCACCCTCGCCGACGAGACCGAGGTCGAGTACTTCATCTCGGCTCCCTACGAACCCGCGGCCGCCCGGGGGCTGCGGCACGACGACCCGCTGTTCGCCATCCGCTGGCCAGGGCCCGTCTCGGTGATTGCCGCGCGAGACCGCGACTACCCTCCGGCTCGCCCCGCTCAGTTCGAGGAGCTGCGGGGGCTGGTGAGCAGCCATGGCTCGTAGCGCCGCTTCCGAGCTGGGCGCGGTGACCGAGGCGCTCGACGTCGCTTCGGTGGGGGCGGAGCTGCACGCCGGGGTGCGGGAGCTCTATCCTCTCTGCCGTTCCATCACCGGGGACGGGCTCCGCGCATCGCTCCGCATCCTGCAGCGCTGGGCGCCCATCGAGCTGCACGAGGTCCCGAGCGGCACGAAGGTCTTCGACTGGGTGGTCCCCCGCGAGTGGAACTTCCGCTCGGCCCGGCTCATCGGGCCGGACGGAAACGTGGTCGTCGACGCGAGCCGGCTCAATCTGCACCTCCTCAACTACAGCGTGCCTTTCCAGGGCACGGTGACCCTCGAGGAGCTCCAGCCCCACCTCCATTCCCTTCCCGAGGCTCCGGACCTGGTGCCGTACCGGACCAGCTACTACCAGGACGCCTGGGGGTTCTGCCTCAGCCACGCGGCGAGGAGCCGGCTCGTTCCCGGAAACTACCGCGTCGAGATCGACACCACGCTCGCCGACGGCTCGCTCACCTATGGAGAGCTCTTCCTCCCCGGGGCCGAACAACGGGAGGTCCTGGTCTCCACCCACTGCTGTCACCCATCGCTGGCGAACGACAACTGCGCCGCGATGGTGATGTGCGCCAGCCTCGCGCGCGTTCTCTCGGGGATTGACCGGCGTCATGGCTATCGCTTCCTCTTCGTGCCGGGAACCATCGGAGCCATCACGTGGCTGGCCCTGAACGAGGAGCGCGCGGGGCGGATCGCGCACGGGCTGGTCGCTGCCTGCGCGGGTGACTCCGGGCGACTCACCTACAAGCGCAGCCGTCGTGGTCAGGCAGAGATCGACCGGGCGGTAGCCGCGGTGCTCCGGAGCAGCGGCGAGGACCACGAACTGCGCGACTTCAGCCCTTACGGGTACGACGAGCGTCAATACAACTCCCCGGGTTTCAACCTCGCGGTCGGCTCGCTCACGCGCACGCCCCACGGCGAGTACCGCGAGTACCACACCTCCGGGGATGATCCCTCGCTCGTCAAGCCGGACAAGCTGGCCGACACCTTCCGGCGATATCTCGAGGTGTTCGAGGTGCTCGAGGGCAACCGCAGCTACCGGAACCTGCTTCCGAAGTGTGAGCCACAGCTCGGCCGGAGAGGGCTGTACGGATCGCTCGGTGGACGGAGCCACACGGTCGCCCGGCAGATGGGGATGCTCTGGGTTCTCAACCTGAGCGACGGAGAGCACACGCTCCTCGACGTGGCCGAACGTTCCGCCCTCCCCTTCAGGGAGATCCGGCGCGCGGCCGAAGCGCTCGAGGACGCCGGGCTGATCGCGGTGCTGCAGTCGGCGGAACGCCCCGCCGAGGATGCTGCTCGGAAACGGGAGAGGAAGGAGAGGTCATGAAGGTCGTGCTCTTCTGTGGCGGCCTGGGGATGCGGCTCCGGGACTACTCCGAGTCGATTCCCAAGCCGATGGTCCCACTCGGATACCGTCCGATTCTCTGGCACGTGATGCGGTACTACGCGCACCACGGACACAAGGAATTCATCCTCTGCCTCGGATACAGGGCCGACGTCATCAAGCGCTACTTCCTCGAGTACGAGGAGACGATCTCCAACGACTTCGTGATGAGCGGGGGCGGAAAGAAGGTGGACCTGCTCGCCAGCGACATCCAGGACTGGAAGATCACCTTCGTCGACACCGGTCTGAACTCCAATGTCGGACAGCGCCTGAAGGCGGTGCAATCCTTCCTCGAGGGCGAGAAGCTCTTCCTCGCCAACTACAGCGACGGCGTCTCCGACCTGCCTCTCCCGCGTCAGCTCGAGTTCTTTCAAGGCCAGGAGGCGGTGGCGTGCTTCGCCGGCGTGGCTCCCACCCAGACCTTTCATCTGGTGAGCTCACAGCCGGGGGGCCGGGTGGACAGCATCAGCCACGTCAAGGATCTCGGGATGCGGATCAATGGCGGGTTCTTCGTGTTCCGCCAGGAGATCTTCGACTGGATGCGGCCCGGCGAGGAGCTGGTCCAGGAGCCCTTCCAGCGGCTTGCGGCGGCCGGGAAGCTCGTCTCCTACGACTACGACGGCTTCTGGGCCTGCATGGACACCTTCAAGGAGAAGCAGTTGCTCGAGGACATGTACTCCCGCGGCCAGGTGCCGTGGGAGGTGTGGAAGAGCAACGGCAAGAACATCCGGTAGACGGATGCACCGGCTCCCCCTGCTGCAGGGCG
>CAZDSB010000077.1:0-9223 GCA_964507515.1 uncultured Myxococcaceae bacterium | reverse complement strand
TGGGACTGGAACCGCCGGGTCATGTTCAACCGAGTTGACCAGTCGCCGCGCGCTCAGCAGTCTCCTGCACCGGCCCATGGCCCAGCCCCGTCCCGGTGCGTACGCGCTGCGCTTCGAGCTCGCCGGGGTTCCCGTCGCGATGCAGCCCTCAGCCGGTGGGCCCGAGGTACCGGTCGAGCCAGTCCAGCGCCGCGTTGCCGGAAGCCGGGGCGCTCTCGACTCAGGGTTGCCGCAGCGCGCCCGGAGGCGCGGCGGCCCGCCCGTCCGAGGGCGCGTTCCACCGCGCGAGCTCACGCGCGACGACCACGCCAGACAGCGCGGCCAGGGCACTTCCACCGAGCAGCACCCGCGGCATGTCGACCACCCGGCTCAGCCAGGCGACGACGAACGGCGCCGCGAAGCCGAGGTAGGCCCAGGCGTAGAACCACCCCACCAGCGTGCCACGCGTCCCGGCGTCGGCGAGTCTCCCTGCGGCTGACAGGCCACCGACGAGACACAGCCCGTACGCGCACCCGAGCAGTCCCATCGAGGCGAGCACCCACGGCAGCGTCGGGCCGCGCGCCGTCCAGGCCGCGACCGCCAGGCCCACCGTGGAGAAGACCAGCCCCGCGACCGCTGCCCGCCCGGGTCGTCCCGCCTCGAGCCGTCGCCCCAGCGACTGGATCGCCGCGCCCATGCCGAGCGTGACGCCGGTCATGAGGCCCACCAGCGCCACCGGGTGCGGCAGCGGCGGGAACCGCGTCGGCAGCACCACGAAGGCGACCGCGACCGTGCCGAAGACGAACGGAGCCACCGGCGCCACACCGCGGTTGAAGCGGCGGCGGACCGCGGGCGACGGCGGGACGCGGCGCGCGAGCGTCCCGGGGCGCAGCGTCTCACGGGCCGAGAGGACGCCCGGGAGCGCCACCGCGATCAGGACGAGATGCGGGAGGTACGGCACCACCGCCGGCCACGGGAGCGCGTCGCCGATGAGCCCGGCGGCGAGAGGACCGAGGCAGAAGCCGGCGGTCACCGCGAGGGCGGCCCGCCGGGTGTGGAGCGCCGCGGAGAGCTCGACGAGCCACGCCGAGCCGGCTCCGAACGCCACCCCGGATACGACGCCGGCCACGAGCCGTCCCAGAGCCAGGGCCGGGCTCCACACCGCCCCGGCGATGAGCACCAGGGTCGCGACTCCCGAGAGGAAGAAGAACGGGAGGACCACCCGCCGGCGCCCGCGCGCGTCCGAGGCCGCGCCGCCCAGCAGCAGTCCCGGCACGAGCCCGACCGCGTAGCAGCCCCAGAGCGCGCCGAGCACCGCGGGGCCGAAGCCGAAGCGCTGCCGGTACACGAGCAGCAGCGGGGTGAACTGGTTGGCGCCCCACGCCACGGCGAACAGCGCCAGGGTGAGTCGCCGCTCGTCCCGCGCGTCGTTCATCTCCGCTGCTCTCATCCCCACGCGGTCTGTCTGCACGGGAGCCGGTGACTGTCGCTTCGGTCCACGCCGAAGCTGTGCCTCCACCACCAGCCTGCCTGATGGTCTCGATTTGCCGGGCGCATGCGCCGGCCCGGGTCAGCCGCTCGGCATTCCCAGGGGCTCGTCCTGAACCTGGCGGCTCACCGCGACCACCGCCTGACACCGGGCGCAGACCTGCCCCTGCTCGTCGAGGATGCGCGCGCTGGAGAAGAGCGTCCGCTGCCCGGCCCGGTCGATCCAGGCCTCGCAGCGCGCGGTTCGTCCGAAGACCGCCCGCTCGAAGCTCATCGACAGCTGCATGGTGGCGCTTCGCCTCCGGGGATCCACCAGCACCACCGTGCTGCCCAGGGCGAGGTCGAAGAGCCCGGCGAGCACCAGGCCATTGACCGCCGAGGTGCCGAGGCCGCCGAGGTGCTCGGGGCGCACCTCGGGCAGCTCCACCACGACCCGGTCCGGCTCGAAGTGCACCCGCATCCCCTGGTGCCGCAGGACCTCGCTCCGGTTCCAGAGGTCGGCGACGGCGTCCAGCTCGGCGGCGGTGGGACGGGGCGGAGGCACGGCGCGGCAGACTGTACCGGAAGCCCAGGGGCCGGGGCGTCGCCCTCCGCTGGCGCTGTTCACCGGAACGGGCCCCGGCGACGAACTCCCGGCCAGGTCGTCGCCGTGCGCCAGCGGAGGGAAGACCATGGACTTTCGCCGGCGAGAGGGGAAATCTCGATCCGGAGAAACGAGTCGGCTCGTCGGGGGAGGGCTCGGGCGGCGGGGGCCGGCGGGTGAACCAGGGGGCAGCACATGCAGAGCCTGAAGGCCAGACGGACGCCGCCGTCCGCGCGCACCACCAGAATCCCGAGAGCGCGGACGGTGCTCGACGGCGACGAGATGACCCGGGCCGAGCAGGCCGCGGCCGGCAAGAAGTTGCGGGAGCGCTGCCCCCGCACCTCGCAGGCGACGTGGAAGCGGCCGGCCAATCGACTCGATGCCGTGGAGCTGGTGCTCGCCGCGGAGAAGGGCCGTCGCCCCGAGCTCCTCCCGCTCCGTCACGGCCGGATGGTGCGCTCGGCCTTCACCTTCTACCGGGGCGCGGCCCTTCCCGACTTTCGGGTTGTCTTCCCTTCGGTTACAGGCATTGCTCGCGCGCCTCCGGGAGGAGGGCAGCAATGAACATTCACCTCGTGACGCTCATCGGACTGGTCGCCGCCGTTCCCGCGCTGGCCGGCAATTCCAAGGACCCGACCTGGTGGGAGAAGTACCAGTTCATCCAGGCGGGGGCCGACTCGGGACCCGTCGGCGCTGGCGGATCGGTCAGCGTCGGAGCCAACGTGAACGTCTCCAACGAGTGTGGACCGCAGAGCGAGACGTACATCACGATGCTCGACACGAAGACGATCGCCGCCGGCTCGAACGAGATCTTCCGTCTGCCGATGCGGGCTTACTCGTCCGGCGACAGCGGCAAGAGTTGGAAGGGCTCGGACCTGCCGCTCCCTCCACCGATCGGCAGCAACGGGATCGACTTCGGATCCGACCCGACCCTGGCCTGGGACACCAGCGGAACGCTGTTCTACGGCTACATCGTCGTCTTCTTCAGCAACGGCAACGGAATCAACGGGACCGAGATGGCCGTGTCTCGCTCGAAGGACAACGGGAAGACCTGGACTCCCACCTTCTTCAATTTCTCTGGCGGTTCGAACCACTTCAACGACAAGCCGATGATCACCACGGACCGGAACTCCAGATCTCCGTATCGGGACCGCGTCTACATCGCCTGGGACGCCGCGAGCGGTGGTTCGGCCACGGGTGGCGGGGTGCTGGTGGCGACCTCGGCCGATGGCGGAAAGAGCTTCGGGATCGTCCGCGCGGACGATCCACAGGGGCCCGGGCGCGCGATCGGGGCCGTTCCCTTCACCGGGCCGAACGGTGAGCTCTACGTGGCCTGGAATGACTTCGCGGCGAACAGCATCGCCTTCAACCGCTCGTTCGACGGCGGCGCGACCTTCGGCAGCCAGTCCGTGATCTCTCCCAAGAGCATCGCCTTCGACATCGCCATTCCCGCGGAGTTCGTGCGAGCAGCGCTGGTGTACCCCGCCTGTGATGCGGACCGGTCGAGGGGACCGCACGGAGGCCGGCTCTACTGCTCCTGGATGGATGCGGGGGACCAGGGGACGGATATCTTTCTCTCCACTTCGGACGACGGCGGGTCCACCTGGTCCCCTGCGCGCCCGGTGGGAGACCGGTTGAGCTTCGCGGTGGATCGGTTCAACCACTGGCTCGCGGTGGATCCCATCACCGGCGACGTCGTCGTCTCGTTCTACGACACCCGGAACGACACGACGCACCAGCGGTACGAGACCGACACCTATCTCGCACGCTCGAAGGATGGCGGCGCGACCTTCGCCCCTGACATCCGGGTCTCCACCGAGTCGTCGAACGAGCACGACTGCAACGACGTCTTCCCCTGCAGCGCCATCAACTACGGCAACCAGCAGGGCGACTACGAGGGCGTGGCCTCGTACGGAGGTGTCGCGCACCCGATCTGGACCGACTCGCGCCAGAACACCGACCCATCCACCGGCTGCCGGACCAACATGAAGATGGAGGAGGTCTTCACCGCCGCGGTGAAGTGAGCGTTCGTCCGAACGGGGCGTGGAATTCTTCAGTGAGACCTCCGGGGCGACGGTGCTCGCGCCGCGCACCAGGACCTCGGTGTGGGTCGCGCTCCCCGTCTTTTCGCGAGCGGGTCGACTGGTAGCGTCGGTTCCTCTTCAGGAGGTCAACCGACCATGCATCTCCGTCCTCTGATCACCACTGCACTGCTCCTGGCCGGATCCGCGGGCGCGACCGACGTCGGGGTCTCCGTCTCGGTCGGCGACTCGGGTTTCTACGGCCGCATCGACGTCGGCACGATGCCGAAGCCTCCGCCGGTGGTCTACTCGCAGCCGGTGGTCGTCGAGACGGCGCCGGTCGTGGTGGAGCGTCCGGCGGTCTACCTCCGCGTGCCGCCGGGCCACGCAAAGCACTGGAAGAAGCACTGCCGCGAGTACAACGCATGCGGCGAGCGCGTCTACTTCGTCCAGGAGCGCTGGTACAACGAGCACTACTCCGCTGCCCGCGACGCCCAGCACGTCGAGCCAGCTGCTCACCACGAGCCCGGCGAGCACGGCCGTGGGCACGGGCACGGCAACGGACACGGGAACCAGGACGGCTGAGTCGCTCCGGCGACCGGCGAGATCGCGACCTCGTGTTCAGCCGAGCCGGGCGGCGAGCCAGTCCGCTGCGGTCTCGACCGCCTCCCGCTCCCGTCGCCCGAAGGAGTGCGTCGCGCCCGGTAGCACCGTGAGCTCGAGCCGAGGGTTCCTCGCCGCGAGCCGTGCCAGCGTCCGCACCGGGCCCAGCGGATCGGCGGCGCCCTGCACCAGCAGCGTAGGGCAGGGGAGCGCCTCGAGCACGCGCTCGTCCTCGAGCCGGCGACGCCCCGCCGCCGAACGGACGGGGAAGCCGAGCAGCACCAGCGCCCTCGGCGTTGTCTGCAGCGCCAGCCGGGCGAGCACCCGCCCGCCGAACGACCGGCCGGCGTAGGCGGAGATCTCCGTATCCGCGGCCGCGTGCGCTCTCGCCTCGGCCACCTCCCGGCCGAGCCCTTCCGAGGGACGGCCCCGCCTCACCGCGGCGCGGGTCGCGCCGAGGCCCCGGGACAGGAGCGCGCGCTCCAGCGCGAGGAGCACGGGCTGATCCGCGCCGCCCCCGAACCCGGGGAGCATCAGGACCCTGGGTGCCACCGGCGGTCTAGATCCGGAAGAGCGGCTCGAGGTCCGGGACGGCGGCGTCGCCACGCACGTGGGTGAACTCGTTGGTGCGCGACGAGTACCGGTACTCCTCGCCCCATGCGGTCACGTTCTTCACGCAGGCATGGACCGCCTCGGCCATCCCATCGACCTCGGCGCGGGTCGTCGTGGGGTGCAGCGACATCCGCACCCAGCCCGGCTTCTCCGAGAGATCTCCCTGATCGATCTTCCCCGTGATGCGTGAGGAGCGGTTGGGGTCCACGTGGAGGAGGTAGTGCCCGTAGGTGCCGGCGCAGGAGCAGCCCCCGCGCACCTGGATCCCGAACCGGTCGTTGAGCAGCCGGACCAGCAGGTTGTAGTGAATGTCCTCGACGTAGAACGAGACGATCGCCAGCCGGGCGTCCATGTGGTCGGCCAGGATGTGCAGCCCGGGAACGGTGCGCAGCTCGGCCAGCAGCACCGCCAGCAGCTCGTGCTCGCGCTCCTGGATCCGCGAGGTGCCCATCGCGTCCTTGAGCCGCACCGCGAGCGCCGCCTTGATGGTCTGGAGGAATCCCGGCGTGCCGCCGTCCTCGCGCGCCTCGATGCCGTCCACGAAGCTGTGCTGCTTCCAGGGGTTGGTCCAGTTGACAGTGCCACCGCCCGGCTGGTCCGGAACGCGGTTGTGGTACAGCCGCGAGTCGAACACGAGCACGCCCGGCGAGCCCGGACCGCCCAGGAACTTGTGCGGCGAGAAGTACACCGCGTCCAGCTTCTCCAGCGGATCCGCGGGGTGCATGTCGATGTCCACGTAGGGCGCGGACGCGGCGAAGTCCACGAAGCAGTACCCACCGTGGCGATGCATGATCCGCGCGAGCGCGTGCACCGGCGGGCGAACCCCGGTGACGTTGGAGCACGCGGTGAAGGCGCCGATCTTCAGCGGCCGGTCGCGGTAGCGGACGAGCAGCTCCTCCATCGCGGCGAGATCCACCTGGCCTCGCTCGTCGGGTGGAACGACCTCCACGGTCGCGACCGTCTCCAGCCACGAGGTCTGGTTGGAGTGATGCTCCATGTGCGTCAGGAGCACGACGGGGCGAAGCTCGTCCGGGAGATGGCAGAAGGGCGCGAGCTGCTCGGGCAACCTCAGCCCCAGCATCCGCTGCAGCTTGTTCACCACCGCGGTCATCCCCGAGCCCTGGGTGATGATCACGTCGTCCGGGGCCGCATGGACGTGCGCCTTGAGCAGGCCCTGCGCTCGCTGATACGCCCGGGTCATCGCCATCCCGGTGGTGCTCGACTCGGAGTGCGTGTTGCCCACCAGCGGACCGAACTCCTCCGCCATGCGGCGCTCGATGGGACCGTAGAGCCGACCGCTCGCCGTCCAGTCCGCGTACACGAGTGGACGGGACCCGTAGGGCCCCTCCAGCCGGTGGTTCACACCGACGATGTTCTCGCGAAACCTCGCGAAGAACTCCTCGAGCATCGAGACTCGCTCCTTCACCGGGCGCGACGTGCCCGGGCTCCTCGTCCAGCATATACCCCAGGAACCCGGTGCACGCCGCCCCGGGCCCTTCTACGGCCACATCGGGTGGTTGTTCTGGTCGAGGAACTCCACTTGGTGCACGGCGCGCTCGGCCTCCTGCTCGCGCAGCTGGCGAACCTCGGCCTCGAGCGACTCGACGGTCCGGGTCAGCGTGCGCAGCTGCTCGTCGGGCTTCTGCGCGTCGTTGGAGGTCCGGGTGACGATCTCCTTCGCCGGCATCTCCGCCACCGGAAGGGGTGAATCCGCCAGCGCACCCGTGGCGGTGAGGAGCAGCACAGCAGGAAGCAGATTCTTCAGCGAGGGAAGCATGGTCTTCATCTCCTTGGCGGGCGTCATCGCCCGTCGGAGAAGAGACTCGGGAGGGTCGTCGTTTTGTTCCGACCGATCCGCTTCGCTCAGCCGACCGCGTAGCTCGCGTGTGCGAGGAGGTGCGGATGTGCGGCGCGCTGCACCGGCGGCCCGAGGCGCATCCGCGGGAGCGCACGGCCGGGACTGAACCCACGCAGCGCGAGCAGCGCCACGCCCAGCGCGTCGAGCGCGCCGACGCGAAAGGTCCTCGTGACTCCCCGGAGCGCCACGTCGAGCAGCCGCCCACCCACGCGTTCGTCCACGGCGCACCAGGGGCCGATCAGGTCGTCCTGCACGACGACGAATCCCGAGATGCGGCCGCGCTCGTCACGCGAAACCCAGGCCGACCCGGAGAATTCGCGGGCGTAGGCGGCGAGCAGACGGGATCGATCCGCTCCGAACACCGGTGCGTCCAGACGCGCGACCTCCGCCGTGTCCTGGGGCGTCCAGCGCGTCACCGCAACTTCCTCGCCGCCCGCGGGCATCGGGCGCGGCGCTCCCGACAGCTCGTGCGAGTCTCCGTCGGACACGAAGCCGAGGCGGCGATAGAGGGGAATCCCCGCCGGGGTCGCGATGAGGCAGATGGTCGAGCAGCCCCGGGTGTGGGCCCAGTCGATGGCCACGCGGGCGACGCGAGCCCCCAGCCCCTGTCGCTGCCGCGCGGGCTCCACCACCATGAGCCCCAGCCAGGCGAGCTGGCCGAAGGCGACCGCTCCGCCGAGCGCGACGAGCGTTCCCGACTCCTCGACGGCGAACCATCCCTCGGGCTCGAGCGCGAGGTAGCGCCGCAGCCTGGCCTCGCGCGGCTCGCCACCGAACGCGGCCGCCGTGAGCCGGGCTCCGGCGACGACGTCATGGAGCGTGAGGCGGCGGAGCTGCATCGATGGAGACATTAGGATGAACGTCGCATCTGTGCTGGCGTGGCGGGCCGCTCGGCGACAGTCTTCTTGCATGCCCCTCGCCCGAATCGACCTGCCGCGCGGAAAGACTCCGGAGTACCGCCGTACCATCGGGGACGTGGTCTACGAGGCGATGATCAGGACGATCAACGTCCCGGCCAACGACCGCTTCCAGGTCATCACCGAGCACGCGCCGGAGACTCTGGTCATCGATCGGACCTACCTCGGCATCGAGCGCACCGCCGACTGCGTGATGATCCAGGTCTTCCTCAACGAGGGCCGCACCACCGAGCTGAAGAAGGCCTTCTACCGGGCGATCGCCGACGGGTTGCACGAGCGCCTGGGCCTCCGGAAGCAGGACGTGTTCATCACCCTGGTCGAGGTGAAGAAGGAGAACTGGTCCTTCGGGAACGGCGAGGCCCAGTACGCCTGAAGCGGCCGCCCGTGCCTCAGCCCCGGTGCTCGCTCCGGGGGGACTCGAGGTCGCGGGGCGCGGCGCCAGGCCCGGAGCTCACGGTGCGCACCGCGGAGAGCGCCATCAGCGCAGCCGTCGCGGCCAGCCCGAATGCGAGCGGCCGCTCCCACCAGCGCCACCGGGGTGAAGCGGCCGCGGCGAGCTCGCCGAGCACCGCCTGCCGCAGCCGCGCGGTCGCCTCGGGCGAGGGGCCCGGTCCGTCGCTCTCCTGTTCCAGGCCCCACTTGAGGGCGAGGTAGCTCCGAAGGCACTCCGGGCAGCTCACCAGATGGGCCTCGATGTCCTCCCGCTGCGCGCCCTCGACCGCACCGAGGTGAAAGGCGAGCAGTCCGGGACCGACGCTCTCACAGGTCATCTCGCAGCTCCTCCCTCAAACGGTGCACCATGCCGTGCATCCGCGATTTCACCGTTCCCACCGGTACCGCCAGCACCGAGGCCATCTCCTCGTAGGAGAGCCCGCTGGAGCGCAGATGCCAGAGCTCGGCCAGCTCCAGCGGGAGCCTCGCGAGCGCCGTGCGGAGCGCGTGCTGTCGCTCGCTCCCCAGGAGGATCTTCTCCGGGTGCAGCTCGCTCGCCGGCGTCCGGGTCGCCGCCGGATCCGCCAGCGCCCCCGCGGCGCGGCGCTGGGCCCGGTGGCGGTTGAGACAGAGGTGTCTCGCCACCTGGAAGAGCCACGCCCTGAGGTTCGTCCCCGGCGTGTAGGACTGCCAGCTGCGAAAGGCGCGCGCGTAGGTCTCTTGCATCAGG
>CAZDSB010000076.1:0-4297 GCA_964507515.1 uncultured Myxococcaceae bacterium | reverse complement strand
ACGATCAACCCCCGCGTGGAGCAGCGCGACAACCACCTCAAGTCGCCCGACTTCTTCGACGTCGAGAAGTTCCCGACCATCACCTTCATGTCCACCAAGATCACCAAGGGCGAGGGCAACAACCTGAAGGTGGAAGGTGATCTCACGATCCACGGTGTCACCAAGCCGGTGGTGGTGAACGTCGAGCAGACGCCCGACACGCTCGCCGGCGGCAAGACGATCCGCGGCTTCACCGCGACGACCAAAATCAACCGCAAGGACTTCGGGCTGAACTGGAACCGGACCATCGAGGCCGGCGGCGTGATGGTCGGCGAGGAAGTGGCGATCACCGTGGAGGGAGAGCTCCACAAGAAGGACGCCGCGAGCGCGGCGAAGTGACCCGCTGCGCCGCCGACCCTAGGCGGCGCTAATCGACTGGACGCCCGCCCGGAAGACGTAGATCCGGGCGGTGTGCGTGCGGGTGTCCGCGGGGACGAGGAAGAACCCGACCTCGGCCCCCTCGACGTCCTCCGAGAAGCCGACGATCTGCCGGCCGTCGGAGAAGCCCACGCGGATCCGCCGGCCCGTCGCGGGTGGCGGGGGCGTCCCCGGCTCCTGCATGAAGAAGATGGCCTTCACCCGCTCGGCGGCGATCGCCTCCGGTGGGCGGCCGGGCTGGGCGAGCCGGATGACCGGATCCAGGAGGTCCAGGTCCCGCACCGTTCCCCGGCGCACCTGTCCCTCGAGCGTGTGGAGCACGACCCGGTGCTCGCCCTCGACGAAGGTGGGGTTCAGGTAGGTGCCGCCGAAGACCTCGGCGCCGGTGGCGACGTCGGTGACCGGCGGAGGCGGCGGCGCCGGCGGCTCCGGGATGACGGCGTCCGTCTCCTCCATCACGTCGAGCGGCGCCTGGGCGAGCAGGACCGCCTTGTTCCGCGCGAACGGACCGCTGTGGGGGAACTGATGGGCGAGCTGGGGCGGCTCGGGCTGCGCCGCGCTCAGCGCAGGGAGCCGTCGTCCGTCCTCGCCCATGACGTATGCGGCCGGAGGAGGAGGCGGCGGCGACGGGGGCCGTGCCGTGGCGGCGTGCGCCGGAGCCACGACGGCCCGGGGCGCGGCGGCCAGCGGAGCGCGCGCGGGCGGCGCGGCGGGGGGCCGCGGCACGGAGATGCGGGGCGCTGCGGGCGGGGGTGGCGGGGGTGGTGGCTCCGGTTCCGAGAGCGCCTCGAGCTCGGGGAAGGCCTCCAGCTCCGGGAGGGCCGCGCTCTCGGCGGGCGACTCGAGCTCGGGCAGGGCCTCGAGCTCCGGGAGCGCCGCAGCCTCGACGGGCGCCTCGAGCTCGGGGAGGGCGTCGAGCTCCGGGAGGGCCGCCACCTCGGCGGGCGCCTCCACCTCGGCGGCCGCGTCGAGCTCGGGCGGTGCCCCGAGGTCCCCGGGATGGAATGCCTGTGGCGCGGTGGCGAGCTCGGCCTCGGTGGCCTGCAGGTCCTCCGGGGCGAAGGTGGGCTGCTCCTCCTGGTCGTCGAAGGGGATCGCCCGTGGGTCCGCGGGCTGCTCACCGACGAACTCGTGGAGCTCCGCGAGAGGAACGCGGTCCTCGGGCTGGCCCTGCAGCTCGGTCTCCAGGGCCGATTCGCCCTCGAGGAGGATGACGTCCGCCGAGGACAGCTCGATGGGGGCAGCCTCTCCGCCGACGAGCCCGTCCGTCACCGGATCCGCGACATCGAGCGGGGTCGCGCCGAGGTCCTCGGGAGGCGGCGTGTCGGGAGCGACCGGCATCGCGCCCCAGTCGTCGGTCTCGGCCGTGCCGGCGTCCGTTGCGTCGAGACTCTCGGTGCCCTCGCCGGCCGCGTCGATCCGCTCGGCCAGGCTGAGCCGCCGGGGGACGGGCGCGAGGTCCGCGGCTGGCTCGGGCCCGACCGCGTCGAGCGTCTCGAGCGGCGCCGAAGTCGTTTCGAGCGGCAGCGCGGCGTCGAGCGGAAACGCGAGCGTCTCCGGAGAATCGAACGGGGTCTCGGCGACCGGAGCATCCGCCTCGGCAGCCGCGGGCTCGGGCTCGGGCAGGGCCCCCTCGGCCTCGAGCTCGGCAGCCGGCCCCGGCTCCGGCGAGGCCTGGCGCGGCTCGACGAAGGCGTTCAGGTCGATGGCCGGATCCGTCGACGCCTCGGAGGGAGACGGGTGGGCGAACCGGGTGACCTCGGCCGGCGGGGTCAGGGCCGGGAGCGTGGCCTCGAGAGGAACCTCCGCGTCGGGCGACGGCTCGAGCACCGGGCCGGGTGCCGCGATCTCCGTCTCCGCGGTCACCGCGAGGGCCGCGACGAGGCCCGCCGCGTCCAGGACGGGGGCATCCGCGATCGTCCTTCCGGACGGCTCCGGCTCAACGAGCGCGATGGGGGCCTCGGCGACGGCCGGGGTGGCGGGGGTCGCGACGCCGTTCGATGGTCCGGGCTCGGGGGCGTCCGGCTCGAGCCGGGGCAGCAGGGCGGCGCCCGAGGCGTCCAGCCGGGGGAGGGCGGCGGCTTCCACCCGAGGTCCAGCCGCTGCGATGGGGCTCGGCGAGGGCGCAGGCGTGCCGCCAGGCCGCGGGCCGCCGGTCCGGACCTCCGCCGGTTCCGATGGCAACCCCAGCCTCTCTCGCAACTCTGCGAGCCTGCTTCGCTCCTGCTCGGTGAGACCGTCGGTGCTTCGCTTCTCGCTGAGGGAGCGCAGCTCGCGGATGGCCGCGCGCGTGTCGGACATCTGTCGCGGCAAGTGTACCGGGCAATCGCTGGATGGCGAAACCGGACGGCCGTCACCTACCTGCGCCTTGTGTCGAACCCTCCGGTGCGCCAGAAACGGGCAGTCGGCCCGACAGCGCCCTTTCCCCACATCGGAGTTCCAGTGCCCCACCCAGGAATCGAGAAGCTCGCGATCGACACCATCCGCACGCTCTCCATGGATGCGGTGCAAAAGGCGAATTCCGGGCATCCGGGAGCCCCGATGGCGCTGGCTCCGGTCGCCTACGCCCTCTGGCAGAACGTCCTCCGGTACGACCCCGCCGAGCCGACCTGGCCGAACCGCGATCGGTTCGTCCTCTCCAACGGGCACGCCTCGATGCTCCTCTACTCGGTGCTCCATCTGACGGGCGTGCGTCAGGTGAACCACGAGGGCCGGGTGCTCGACGCGCCCGCCGTCTCGCTGGACGACATCAAGTCCTTCCGGCAGCTCGGCAGCCGCACGCCGGGACACCCCGAGTACCGCATCACCAGCGGGGTCGAGTGCACCACCGGTCCGCTGGGGCAGGGCGCGGCGAACTCGGTGGGGATGGCCATCGCCTCGCGCTGGCTGGGTGCCCGCTACAACCGGCCCAACCTCACCCTGTTCGACTTCGACGTCTACGCCATCCTCGGCGACGGCTGCATGATGGAGGGCATCTCGTCGGAGGCCGCGTCGCTCGCCGGCCACCTCCAGCTGCCGAACCTCTGCTGGCTCTACGACAACAACCACATCTCGCTGGACGGGAAGCTCGCGCTCTCCTTCAACGAGGACGTCCCGAAACGCTTCGAGGCGTACGGGTGGGCGACCACGCACGTCACCGATGCCAACGACCTCGGCCAGCTCGGCAAGGCGCTCCAGTTCTTCAAGCAGCAGCGGCGGCCCACCCTGATCGTGGTCGACTCGCACATCGGCTACGGCAGCCCGAAGAAGCAGGACACCAGCGCGGCCCACGGTGAGCCCCTCGGCGACGACCAGGTCCGCGCCGCCAAGAAGTTCTACGGCTGGCCGGAGGACGCGCAGTTCCTGGTTCCCGACGGCGTCCGCGAGCACTTCCAGCAGGGCATCGGTACCCGCGGGCGAAAGCTGCGGCAGGACTGGGAGGCCACCCGGGAGCGCTACCGCAAGGAGCAGCCGGAGCTCTCGAAGGAGCTGGACCTGATCGACCGCTTCGAGCTCCCGCCCGGATGGGACTCCGAGCTGCCGGTCTTCCCCGCCGATCCGAAGGGGATTGCCACCCGCGAGTCCGGCGGTCAGGTGCTGAACGCGCTCGCGAAGAAGATCCCCTGGCTCCTCGGCGGGGCCGCCGATCTCAGCGGCTCCACAAAGGTGACCATCAAGGGAGAGCCGAACCTCGCGGCGGGTGAGCCGGGCGGCCGCAACATCTATTACGGTGTCCGCGAGCACGCGATGGGCGCCATCGTGAACGGGATGGTGCTGACCAAGCTCCGCGCGTTCGGCAGCACCTTCCTCACCTTCACCGATTACATGCGGGCGCCGATCCGGCTCTCCTCGCTGATGGAGATCCCGGTCTTCCACGTGATGACCCACGACTCCATCGGGC
>CAZDSB010000075.1:0-3119 GCA_964507515.1 uncultured Myxococcaceae bacterium | reverse complement strand
CGCTGCCGTCGCCTCCACCGGTCCACTGCTCTGCAGGATCCGGGTCGCCTCTCGCATCGACGCCAACATCGCCTTCGTCATCGGGCCGTGGCCTTTCGGTTCTGTTCAAGGGGTGAATCACTGAATTCGGTCCGACAGTGCCGCCTTCACGGACGCGCTCGCATGGAACGCGCCGAGGACCGCGACCGAGTCGATCGTCGCCACTGCCAGCTCTGGCGTCACGTCGTCCTCCACGACGACGAGTCCCAGCGCCTGGATCCGCAGTCGCTGCCCCGCCGCGCGCACGGCCTCGAGCTCGTCGCGCGAATAGCGCTGGAGCCCCAGGCTCAGGCTCTTCCGCGAGACGGTCTGCCTCACCACCTCCGCATGGGTCGCGAGCTGGTTGCGCAGGGCCGTGCGAATCAGGTCCGTCCGGTTCGAATAGAACCCCTCCTGCACCAGGAGATCGATCTGGCCCAGGTCGACCAGCCCCAGGTTGATCGTGATCTTCTCGGTCTCGGGCAGCCTCGGTTTGCTCCGGATCATGTGCCCCTCGGTGCGGGCCTCGCCATCCGCACGACTTCCTCACGACATCCACACACCATCTACTGGGATGGTAAATGGGTGTCAACCGTGCGGATTGCCGGACGCCACCATCGGGCGCCGACCGACAGCAGCCGACGACCCCGGGGCGGCGGAGGGAAGATCACCGTCACCTGCCGCGACACCTCGTCGCCTTGAACCTGGACGCAGCTCCACCCAGAGGGGGTCGGCCGTCATCGGCGGTTCGCGCGAGGAGACGTTCCTCACTCGGACCCGGAGGCGCCCAGGCTATCATCGCGTCGTCGGGCGCCCCGCACGCCCGTGCTCGAGGGGAAGACGGGATGAGGCGGCGAGGGTTCCTCCGATTTCTGGCCGGAAGCGCGGCCTTCGGTCTGCTCCGGCCCTTGCTCCCGTCGGCGGCAGGCGCCACGGCTCCCGGTCGGGTTCGTCCCGGAGATCGGGGGTGGCCCGGCGAGGCCGCGTGGAAGGCGCTGTTCGAGCAGGTGCAGGGACGGCTTCTCAAGGTGGACTCGCCCCTGGAGAAGGCGAACCCCGAGCTCGTGAAGCAGATGAAGAACCCGTACTTCATTGGCGACCAGGTCTGGGGAACGCAGAGCAGCGGCTGGGCCGGAGCTTGGACCTCGAGCCCGAGCGCCTACGCGGTGGCGGCGAAGGATGCGACGGACGTCGCCGCGGCGGTGAGCTTCGCGCGAACGCATCGGCTCCGCCTGGTGGTGAAGGGCGGGGGGCACAGCTACCAGGGCACATCGAACGCCCCGGACTCACTGCTCGTGTGGACGCGGGCGATGGAGACCGCCACGCTCCACGACGCCTTCATCCCGAACGGGTGCGAGGGCAAGGCGGAACCCGCGCACGCGGTGAGCCTCGGGGCGGGGACACTGTGGTTCCACGCCTACGACGCGGTGACCACGCGCGGTGGGAGATACGTGCAGGGCGGTGGGTGCATGACCGTCGGGGTCCCGGGGCTGGTCCTGGGCGGCGGCTTCGGGAGCTACTCCAAGCGGTACGGAATGGCTGCGGCGAGCATGCTCGAGGCCGAGGTGGTGACGGCGGACGGAGTCGTGCGGACGGTGAACGCCTGCAGCGACCCGGACCTGTTCTGGGCGCTCAAGGGAGGCGGAGGGAGCACTTTCGGCGTCGTCACCCGCCTGACGCTTCGGACCCACGAGCTCCCGTCGACCTTCGGGGCGGTGCTCATGACGCTGAGGGCCGACTCCGATGCGGCCTTCAAGAAGCTGCTGCGCCGCTTCGTGGCCTTCTACGCCTCGTCGCTGATGAACCCGCACTGGGGAGAGCAGGTCCGCCTTCATCCGACGAACCGGATGGAGGTCCAGATGCTGTTCGAGGGGCTGGACCGCGACCAGGCGGAAGAGGTGTGGCGGCCCTTCCTCGCCCAGATCGAGAAGCCGGGGAGCGGCATCACCGTCGCCGGTGACCGGACGGTGGCCGTCGCGCCCGCCCGCGATTTCTGGAACCCGCAGTTCCTGCAGGCCAATCTCGGACCTTATGTGCGGGCGGACGATCGACCCTCATCGCCGCCGTTCAAGAATCTCTGGTGGGCGAGCAACGAGGAGGAGCTCGGCGCCTTCTGGCATGGCTACGAGTCCACGTGGCTTCCCGCATCGCTGCTCGCGCCGGCGCGACAGGAATCGCTGACCAACGCCCTCTTCGCAAGCTCGAGGCGCTGGACGGTGGGGCTGCACTTCAACAAGGGGCTAGCGGGCGCGCCACCCGAGGCGATCCAGGCCGCGCGCGAGACCTGCACCAACCCGGCGGTGCTCGATGCATTCGCCCTGGCGATCATCGCCGGCAGCGGCCCGCCGGTGTACCCCGGCGTGACGGGGCACGAGCCCGACCCGGTGGAGGCGCGCAACGACGCGCAGCACATCCACGCCGCGATGGCTGAGTTGCGGAAGCTGACGCCCCAGCCAGCCTCGTACGTCCTGGAGAGCAATTACTTCGAGAAGAGCTGGCAGCGTGCGTTCTGGGGCAGCAACTACGCCCGGCTCCGTCGGATCAAGAAGAAGTACGACCCCGACGGTCTGTTCTTCGTGCACCACGGCGTGGGGAGCGAGGACTGGAGCGCCGACGGGATGGCGCGCCTCCGGAGCTGAGTCCGCGGCCGTACCAGATGCCGCAGGTCAGGCCGAAATTCGCCGGCTGGAGGACGACGCTTGGATTGACGTCGGCCCAGCTCGTGGCGCTCACCGTGCAGGTCACCGTTCCCGCATCTGCTCCGCTCACCCGTGCCGTGAAGGTGTTCGTTCCTGATGGGATGGACATCGGGAGTGACGCTTGACGCAACGAAACTGCTCACCGGCGTCGAGAGCGGTCTCGGATCCGGCCCGTGGGCGCTCGGCGCAGGCGCCGCTGGGGCAAGAACGTTCAAGACTCCGAGACGAGGCCCACGCTACGGCTCGGGCCCGTGCGATCCCTCCGTCCCCTGGTCCTCGCCCTGCTGGCCGCCGGGCTCGTCGCGCATGCCGTCCCCCTCGAGCACGTGGAGGTCGCCCCGGGGGTTCACGTCTTCACCACCGCGCCCGACGGCTACGTCACCAACGGGAATTCCGTGGTCA
>CAZDSB010000074.1:0-5310 GCA_964507515.1 uncultured Myxococcaceae bacterium | reverse complement strand
AGACCGTGCCGCGGTGGAAGGTCAGCTGGTGGACCCGCGGCTGGGGCGAGGTGCTGCGGGCAACCCTGCCCGCGACGTAGGCACCCAGCGCGAGGAGCAGCGCCGTGGCGAGCCAGGCGAGCACGCGCAGGGCACGGCGGCGGCGCCCGCCCATCGGCGCGAACGCCTCCGCAGGCGTGGACGCGCCGGTGCCGCGGAGCGCCTCGAGGGCGAAGGCCACGTCCCGTGCGGACTGGAAGCGCTGCTCGGGGTCCTTCGCCAGGCAGCGCTGCACCACCTGCGCGACACCTGGAGGAACGGTGGCCGGCAGCGCGGGCGGTTCGTCGTGGAGGATGGAGTAGCCGCTCTCGACGATGGACCCGGCGCGGAAGGTGCGCTGCCCGGAGAGCAGCTCGTGGAGGATGATCCCGAGGGCGAAGATGTCGCTCCGCGGGTCCAGCGACTCGCCCCGCACCTGCTCCGGAGACATGTAGCCCGGCGTCCCGAGCACCGAGCCGGTCCGGGTCGCCGAGCCGCCCGGGCTGACCGTGGGGTCGAGCAGGCCGCGGGCCTCGGTCACCCGGGGGGTGGACTTGGCGATCCCGAAGTCGAGCAGCTTCACCTGCCCCAGCCGGGTGAGGAAGACGTTCTCGGGCTTGAGATCGCGGTGAATGATGCCGTGGGCGTGGGCTGCGGACAGCGCGTGGGCGATCTGCCCGGTCCAGTCCAGGGCCTGCCCCACCGAGACCGGTCCGCGCGACAGCCGCTCCCGGAGGGACTCGCCCTGGAGCAGCTCGGTTACGACGTAGGGAGAGCCCTCGTGCACACCGACGTCATGGACCGCGACGATGTTGGGGTGGTTCAGCCCGCCCGCCAGCCGGGCCTCCTGCTCCAGGCGACCGAGGATGTCCGCGTCGCCGGCCAGCGCCTCCCCCACCACCTTGATGGCCACCTCGCGCTGAAGCCGGCTGTCCCGGGCGCGGTAGACCTCCGACATCCCGCCGGAGCCGAGCACCGCCAGCACCTCGTAGGGCCCGAGCCTTGTTCCAGGGGTCAACCGCACCGGGCCACTCTAACCGCCGGCCTCCCGAACCTCTCTTCTCTCTTCGGGTTTCGAGCCGGGTATGCGGATGTCGCCTTGGCCATCGCGGAGAGCCTGGTAGGCTGATCCAGCTCCCTCCCCGATGACCGTCCTCGCCCCGGCACTCGTCGCCGCGCTGCTCGCCGCTGCGCCGTCCGCTCCCCAGACTCGAATCCTCAACCGCCGCGTCGAGCGGAACCAGGTCCTCGCGACCGCGCTCCGCGCCGCCGGGCTCGACGGAGGCCAGACGGACCGCGTCGTGGGCGCGCTCCAGGGCGTCTTCGACTTCCGCAAGTCGCGCGTGGGAGACCAGCTGCGGCTCGTCTTCCGCGACGGCGAGCTGGACCACTTCGACTACCGGCAGAGCCCGGTGGACGAGTGGCAGGTCCGCCGCGACGGCGAGAAGTACGTCGCCCGCAAGCGGGAGGTGGAGGTGGAGACCCAGGTCTCGCGGGTCGAGCTGGAGGTGGCGAGCTCGCTCTACGACGCCGCGGTCACCGCGAAGGAGGACCCCACCATCGCGATGGCGCTGGCCGACGTGTTCGCCTGGGACATCGACTTCTACGTGGACGTCCGCAAGGGCGACCGGGTCCGCTGCCTGGTGGAGAAGGTCCTCAGCAAGGGGCGGCTCCTCCGCTACGGCGAGGTGCTCGCCGCCGAGTACCGCGGCGAGACCGTGGGCACCAAGCGCGTCTTCCGCTGGCAGCTCCCCGACGGCGAGTGGAGCTACTTCCAGGAGGACGGCACCAGCGCCCGCAAGGCGTTCCTCAAGTCACCGCTCAAGTTCGCCCACGTCACCAGCCGCTACGGCATGCGCTTCCACCCGGTGCTCGAGTACCTCAAGGCGCACCAGGGCGTGGATTACGCCGCGGCCGTGGGAACCCCGGTGTGGTCGGTGGCGGACGGCACGGTGACGGTCGCCGGGAACACCGGCGCGGGCGGGAACACGGTCTGCGTCCGCCACCGGAACGGGTTCGAGACCTGCTACCTCCACCTGTCCTCGTACGGCTCGGGCGTGCGCAGCGGGGCGCGGGTGGCGCAGAAGCAGGTCATCGGCTACTCGGGCAGCACCGGCCGGGTCACCGGACCGCACCTTCACTTCGCGATGAAGCGCAACGGCTCCTTCGTGAATCCCCTGAACCAGAAGTTCCCCCGCAGCGAGCCGGTGCCCCCCACCCTGCTGGCGCGGTTCAGGGCCGCGGTGGCGCCGGTCGCGGCCAGCCTCGACACGCCGTCGCTGGCGACGGTCACGCGGCCCGGGAACTGAGAACCCGCGGTCAGCTCCCGACGAGCGAGTCCAGGTCGTAGAGCGAGGTGGCCTTCCGCTCCAGCCCGCGCTCGTGGGCGAGCAGGTCCAGGTGGAGCGAGGTCCAGTCGGCGAGCAGGAGCGACTCCTGCCCCTGCCCGACGTAGGTCTTGAGGTAGCCGCGGCACTCGGTGCAGTGGTCGATCCGCAGCGCGGGCTCCGCCTCGATCCTGATGCCCGCCAGCCGCTGGGAATCGTTCTCGCAGAACGGGCACTGCGTCCTTCGCCAGCGCCAGCGGGTATTGCAGCGGCCGCAGCACAGCAGCCGCTGGCGCGCCTCGGTCCCGGCGATCTGCGCCATGGCCGGGCCCGCGCCGCAGATGGGGCAGTACCTCCGGAGCCACCGCTCGTCGTCGCGCCAGCCGGTGAAGGACTCCACCACCGGACGCAGCGCCCGGGACAGCACCGTCCAGCCGAGGAACCGCAAGAGCCCGGGCGACGGCGCCTCGACCGATTCGTCTCCGAGCAGGAAGGGGACGAGCTGCCCGGAGAAGGCGGCCTTCTTCGCGAGGCCGGCCGCGAGCGTCGACACCTCGCCGGCGATCGGCCCGGGGAGCGGACCTGCCTGGAGGCGACGGAGGATGTCGCCCAGCGTCGCGAGGGCGGGCTCGAGGTCCACCGCGGCGGCCGCGCTGGAGAGGAGCGGGAGCCCGGCCCCGAAGTCGTCGCGGTGACCCTCCAGCGGGGGCGGGCGGACCTCGGGGACACCGGACTCGGAGACCGCGCGATCGACCCTCGCGGCGAGCCCCGAGATGGGCCGGAGGTACGGATGGTCCTCGATCCAGCCGTCCGCGACGGGACCGGTCAAAGTCCGCCGCCCGCCTCTCGCTTGGGGAGCACCGGGACCCAGCGCGCGCCGAGGCCGAAGAGGAACACCGTGGCGGCGATGAGCCCGATGGAGATGGCCCACTCGACGAACGACGGGGCGTAATGCTCCGCCGAGACCCAGGGCATGCGGCCGCGGAGGTCCATGGCGAAGATCACCACGTTGATCCGGTTGTAGACCACGCCCAGCACGGCCAGCGCCGAGGCGAGGAGCAGCAGGCCCGGCCGGGCACGGAGCCCGGCGGTGGAGAGCAGGACCAGCGGGACGATGCCCCCGAGCACGATCTCCACCGCGAACGCCGGCGCCAGCCGGCCGGAGAACGCGCCCGCGAGATGCCCGCGGAGCGCGAGGTCACCGAACCGGAACGCCAGGTAGACCAGCAGCGCCCAGAAGGTGACCTGACCGACCGCCGCGAGCTGCCGCTGCGGGAAGGGCCGGTCCCAGGCGCGGCCGATCCACATCGCGACCACGATCACCAGGGCGGTGCCGGCCACGATGGAGGAGATGAAGAACGCGATGGGCATCACCGGCGACCACCACTGCGCGGCGAGCATGTTCGGCATCAGGAGGTACAGCGAGCCGAGCGAGCTCTGGTGCATGGTGGAGAGCGTCACCGCCGCGATGGCGAGGAGGATCGGCTCGTCCCTGTTCCGGAATACCCACGCCACCACGCCGAAGACGACAAGGGTGATCGCCGCATAGAGCGGGTTCCTGGACAGCATGTAGACGAACAGCGTCATCGCCAGCGCGACGTACGCGCCCGACCAGCGGCGCCAGGCGGCCAGGGCCCGGGTGAGCCCGAAGTGCTCCAGCGGCACCGGCACGAACTCGAGGGCCAGGATGGTGACGTAGAGACCCACGCACCAGGAGACCTCGAACATCGCCGAATGCTCCGGGGCCTGGAGCCCGAGCTGGTAGAAGTGCCAGGGGAGGCCGAGGTCGGCGAGCAGCGTGACGGTGACGAAGGAGTAGCTGAGGAGCCCCATCAGCACCGCGGTCCGCCCCAGCGCGTACAGGTCCTTTCGCTGGAAGACGTAGATGAGGCCGGCCATCGCAAAGGCGCCCGCCGCCACCGCGATCAACACCAGGTCGAAGACGATCCACAGCCCCCAGGGGAAGGTGTCCGACAGGTGCGTGCTGCCGCCGAGGCCGAGCGCGAACCGGGCCACCATCGACAGGCCGCAGGCCGCCATCACCAGCACCAGCAGCCAGGTGAACGGGGTCAGGAACCTGTTCGGGAGGCGCTCGAACTCCGGGTGGTGGTCCGCAGCGTGGCCGCCGGTGGCGACGGCGGCGACGCGCTTGCGGAAGTAGGCGTAGACCATCGCCAGCGTGGCCCCGAGAGCCATCACCGCTGGCGGGACGGCGGTGAGGGCAGCCTTCGAGTACGCCGGGAACGCCTTCTCGCCGATCTCGGGGAAGCCGAGCTTCGCGAAGGGCACCGCCGAGAGGTAGAGGACGCTCGTGCCGCCCGCCTCCTTCTCGCCGTAGATGCGGTCGACGTAGCGGCTCGGGCGGTTGGCAATGCGGCGCCGGGCCTCGGCGAGCATCTCCTCCCGGTTGCCGTAGACCAGCGCGTCGGCCGGGCACGCCTTCACGCAGGCCGGGACCGGCGTCTTCTCCTTGAACGTCTGGGCCTCGAGCACCGAGAGCGGGAACCCGTTGCGCGCCTTCGGCAGCGGCTGACTCGTCCGGTCCGCGCAGTGGGTGCACTTGTGGATCTCGGGCTTGAGCGAGTTCCACTCCGCGGTGGGCACGTCCCACGGACAGGCCAGCATGCAGTAGCGGCAGCCGATGCACTTGTCCGAGTCGTAGACGACCGGGCCGTCCTCCTGCCGGAAGAGCGCCGTGGTCGGGCAGGCGGAGACGCACGCCGGCTGCAGGCAGTGCAGGCAGCGCCGCATCACGAAGGAGTTGTGGAGCCCGCCGGGAGCGGTCTTGTCCTCGAACTCGTGGAAGGAGATGAGCGTGTAGGTCTTTGCGCTCAGGACCGCGGGGTTCTGGAAGCCCAGCTCGGGAAGAAGCTCGGTCTGCTCTCCGTCCCGGTCGTTCCACTGCTTGCAGGCGACCTGGCAGGCGTGGCAACCGATGCAGTTGGTGATGTCGATCAGCGTGCTT
>CAZDSB010000073.1:0-7888 GCA_964507515.1 uncultured Myxococcaceae bacterium | reverse complement strand
CGGAGGAGAGCTTTGCTCGGGTCAAGTGACCGGAGGCGCGACGCAGAGGTCGGCCGCGAGGGCCAGCGAGGAACGATCAATCAGGGTGGTCCCGGCGATCAGGCCGCGAGGCCGTGGCACCCGGAGAGCACGCTGCAGGCCCGCTCGTAGAGCGCCTGCGCGATCGCGAGGCGATCGACGCTGGCTCCTCCGCCGGTCATCGCATGGGAGCACCCATCGACGTCACCGACGTCCGCGAACGCATTGAGGTGGTGCGCGGTCCAGAACCAGGCCGAGACTTCGGTGTTGTTGCTGACGGCCAGCTCGGGGTGGCGGACGAGGTCGAGCTCGAGCGCCGCTCCCGCCTCTCGATAGCTGCGGCGACCGCTGAGCTGGACCCAGGAGCGGCCGAAGAAGGGGGCGGACGGCCGGTGTGGGCCGTCTTCCTCCTCCAGACGCCGGAAGTGCTTCGAGGTCGTGGCGAGCTGTGCCACCAGCATCGCCGCCCGGAGGTGGGTGATGCCGCCGGTGCGCGCAAGGATGGAATTGAGGCTGAGGACCGCGCTGGCCGGTGCGTCCGGACAGATGGCTTTCAGCTGCGATGGTGTGAGCGCGATCGCCATGTCACCGACCTCCTGACCCGTTAGACGTCCGGGGCAGGCCTCCGGATTCATCGCCTGCGAGAAACGGCTGCCAACTGTGCTGTCGCGCGGGCGGTAGGTTCTTCCCGGGCGGGCGACATGAACTCGTGTCCCGTCAAGGCTGGAACGTTTCACCCCGTGGCGGATCCCCGGGCGGCGTAGGCTCCCCTCAGATGGCCTTCCGGTGGTTCCGCCGGCGTCCGCCTCCGGCGCCGGATCCGATCGCGGCGTACGACGACCTCGTCTCGGACCTCTCCAACGAGGCGGCGGAGCTCCGTCGCGCGGCGGCGACCCTCCTCACGGTGCGTTCGCGGCTCGGGCGGGAGCTGTCCGGAATGGAGCATGTCGCCCGCACGCTTCGGGACCGGGCCGACCTGGCGCGCACCGCAGAAGACGGGCGCACCGCCGAGGTCCTCGACGCGGACTCCCGGCGCGAGGACGGCCGGGCCCGCGGCCTTCGCGAGGAGCTGTCGCGCACCGAGACCGACGTCGCCCAGCTGGAGGAGGCCGCCCGCCGCGTGGCCG
Organism: uncultured Myxococcaceae bacterium; assembly: GCA_964507515.1. Classification (GTDB taxonomy): domain Bacteria; phylum Myxococcota; class Myxococcia; order Myxococcales; family Myxococcaceae; genus RPRB01. The sequence goes on along the minus strand of CAZDSB010000073.1, from coordinate 6,743 downwards.
AGCAGGTGGATCGGCTGCGCTCCGAGCGGGACCTCGCCGCCGCGCGCCTCACCGCGGGAACGGCGCTCGCCGCCGAGGCCCAGCGCTCCCGGGCGGATCGGGTGCGCCGGCTGGTCGCCGTCGACGCTGCCCGGGACGAGGTCGAGCGCGCGCACGCCCTCGCCGAAGTGTGGCGCGAGGACCGGGAGTCGTCCTGAGCCTGGTCGAGGGCGCGCCCCTGCGCGCGTGAGCCTGGACGTGCGGCGCGGTCAGGTGCGCCGCGCGCTCTGATGCAGCTCGAGGAGAATGCTGCCGTCCTTGAAGAGGCGCACCGCTCCCGAGGTCTGGCTCACCACCAGCGCGAGACACTGGGTCGCGGCGGTGATGTTCGCCGCTGCCGCGTGCCGCGCGCCGAGGCCCAGCGGCACCTTCGCGTCCTCGTCGCCCGCGGACAGGTAACGACCGGCGGAGAGCACCACGCCGTCCTCCCGGATGACGAACGCCCCGTCGAGCACGGAGAAGTTCTTGATCGCCTCGCGGATTCGCGGGTCGAGCACGTTGCGCTCGCTCTCGCCCAGTCCCTGGAAGGGGTTGATGGTGATCTGCCTGCTCTTCTCCAGAACGTTGTTGTGGTCGCCGATGGTGATGATGGTGCCCACCGGGTGCCCCTCGTAGCCTTCCTGGCCGATCTGCAGCGCCAGCTGGATGAGCGCGTCGACCACCTGGCTGTTGAACTCCTCGCCGAGCTTGATGCCCTCGATGGCCACGCGATCGTCGAGCGAGCCCCCGATGCGCATCTGCATGAGCGTGTCCGGCGGGTGTCCCACCCGGCCCGTCATGCAGAGCACCAGATCGCCTTCCTTGAACGCCCCCTGGGCGAGCGCAGAGACGAGCGCCACCTTCACCCGTTCCACCCGGCTGTAGTCGTACGCGGGGATGACGAGGGCGCGGAGCTTCTTCCCGTGCAGCTCGGCGGCGATGGGCTCCGCGGTCACCGCGTAGACCAGCTTCTTCCTGGCCTGCTTTCGCCGGAGATCGTCCGCGGCGATGGGCGTGTCGCAGATGTAGAGGAAGTGGTCGATGTCCGGCTTGGCGGCGAGCGCGAGCGCGGAGCGCAGGAATTCCCGGTCAAACCGGGTCGCCTCCAGACGCGCGCTCTTCTCGGGATCGACCATGGGGCAGGCCAGGTTACCTTGACTTCACCGGGGCGCCAGATAAGACTCCGCGGCCTTTTTTTCAGGGGGTCGGCATCCGACGGATGCCGACCCTCCTCGCGGGAAGCAAGGTCGAGGGAGTCGCACCTTTGAATCAGAAAGATCTGAAGCGCTACAAGAAGATGCTCGAGGACAGCAAGTCCGCCCTCCTCGACAGCGCGAAGAAGACCCTCATGGAGGAGTCGAACTTCGACACCGACGACCTCCCGGACGAGATCGACCTCGCCTCCAGCGAGTACGCGCAGTCGATGGTCTTTCGCCTCCGGGACCGGGAGAAGTTCCTGCTCAAGAAGATCGAGAAAGCGCTGTCGCGGATCGAGGATGGCACGTTCGGCGTGTGCGAACGCTGCGAGGAGCCCATCGCCCCGAAGCGGCTCGAGGCCCGCCCGGTCACCACCCTCTGCATCCGCTGCAAGGAAGAGCAGGAGAAGAAGGAAAAGTCCTACGGCTGAGCCAGGTGTGCCCGCGCAGTCCGGCGGAGCACGCCAAGGAGCAGCAGGGTGAGGGCGTAGAGCCCCGCCGCGGCCAGGAGCGAGGCCTCCGGCGCGGGCTTCCGCACCGACAGCACGAGGTTGAACGCACCGAGCGCGACGCCTCCGCCTCCGAGGAGGAGCCCGAGGCCGAGACCGCTCCGCTCGGTGCGCACCGCGCACAGCGACCAGGCGATGAGGCCGTTCTGGGCGGCCGCCAGGCCTGCGCCGAGCAGCGCCGACGCGAGGAGGACCGGGGTGGCGCCGTCGACCCGGGGAAAGAGCACGGAGCCGACGACGAGAAGCCCGAGGCCGGCCATCGTGACCGGCCCCCCGCCGACGCGGCCCAGGGCGGCGCGCCCCACCGGAACGGCCGCGGCCGCCATTCCGAGGAAGAAGGCCGTGGTGATCGCGGCCGCCGATGCCCCCGGGCCCGCTCCCACCCGCGGCAGCGCGCCGAGGAGGAAGCGAAAGCCCAGGGCGGAGCTGGTCCCCACGGCGAGGAGGATCCAGCCCGCCTGGATCTGCCACCGCTCGAGCCGGGCCGGCTCCTCGGCGGGGACGGGGGGGGCGGGCTCACGCCGCTCCAGCGCGCGCACGACGAGCGCGCTCACCAGCAGCGCGGCGGAGGCGGCCGCGAAGGTGGGTCCGGCCCCGAGCGACAGGAGCCAGGCGCGGGCCGGGGGAGCGGCTGCCCCGACCAGGGCGCCCGCGCCGGTGAGCACCGAGGCGGCGAGGGGCAGTGCACCGGGACGGGCGTGCCGGCCGAGCAGCGACAGCGCGGGCGCGCGGAAGACGGCCATGGCCAGCGCCCAGGCGATGACCAGGGCGGGTACGAGCGAGGCCGGACCGGGCCGTCCGCCGACGGCGGCGACCGGAAGCGCGAGGAAGACGAGGCTGCTCGCCACCACCCCGCCCATCACCAGGAAGAAGCGGCGGAACATCCCGCTCCGCGCCCGGTCCGACAGGGCGCCCGTGAGCGGCTCGATCAGGCCGCCGACGAAACCCTCGACCGTGAGCAGGACCGTCGCGAGGTACGCCGGGAACCCCGCGCGCACGAGCAGGTCGCCCAGGTACAGGTTGTAGGTCACCCACGCCACGCTGACCGCCGCATGGAGGCCCCCGAGCGCGAGCACCGGACCCCAGCGTGCCGCCGCGACGACCGCGTCCGCCGTGGTGCCGTCGGGAGCGGAGGCGGGCAGGGCGGGCCGCATGGAGTTCCGGACGAAGGGCCGGTCAGCCGCCGAGCTCGACGCGAACCAGCTCGCGACCGACGAGGAACTGGTCCCCGTGCTCGACGAAGGTCGGGGCGGCGATCCGGAGGAACGTCCCGTTCGAGCTTCCGACGTCCTTCACCGTGAGTCGCTCGCCCCGGGCGTTGAGCACCGCGTGGCGCCCGGAGACGAAGCCGTCGCCGGGGAAGGTGATGTCACCCACCTCGCGGCCGAGGAGGTTCTCGCCCTCGCGGAGGCAGAAGGCCGCGCCGCGCATCCCGCCCTCGAGCAGCTGGACGATGCGGAGCTTGAAGCCCGGGTCCGCCGACCCCCACGCGAGCGTGCCTCCTTCGCCCGGCGTCACCGGGGGAATGGCCTCGAGCAGGAGTCGCTGGCGGCCGAGCCGGAGCTCTCCCCCGGCGGGCAGCTCTCGCTCCGCCTTCAGGCGGGCGAAGACGCCGTTTCCGCCGCCGAGGTCCTCGATCGCCAGGCGCTGGCCGGAGAAGAAGAAGCGGGCCTGCACCGGCGAGATGAACGGGTCATCGGGGAGGGTGAGGTCTGCGCGCGTTCCGCACGTCAGCGTCTCGCCGCTCATCGGCACGGACATCTCCGGTCCGCCGTCGGCGCGGACGACGCGGAAGCTGACTTGAGGTCGGCCGGCGCTCGGGGACCCCATCACCATCGTCCCCCCGCCCAGCAAGGCTCCGCAGCGGCTGCAGCGTTCTCGATCATCCGGGTTGGGCGCATCGCAGCGAGGACAGAAGGCCATCCTGAAGCGTTGGGCATCCGGAGCGTACCATGCAGCCTTGCGGCCCTGCCCGAGGAGTGGGAGCGTCGTCTTTCGGTCGTGACCTGCCCGTCCTGCTCCACCGAGACCGCCCCCCACGCCCAGTTCTGCGGGGCCTGCGGGAATGCGCTCCCCCGGGAGCAGGAGGGGGACCCCTACCTGGGCCAGGTGGTCGCCCGGAAGTACCGGGTGGAGAAGCTGCTCGGGGAAGGGGGGATGGGACGGGTCTACCGCGCGAACCAGCTGGTCCTCGAGAAGCCGGTGGTGCTGAAGCTGCTCCACCCGGCACTGCAGAGGGATGCGCGCACCGTTGCCCGGTTCCAGCGGGAGGCCAAGGCGGCGAGCCGCCTGAACCACCCCAACTCCATCGACGTCCTGGACTTCGGGCAGACCGACGACGGTGGCCTCTTCATCGCGATGGAGTTCGTGGACGGCCGCGATCTCCACCAGGTCCTCACCGACGACTGGCCGCTGGCCGAGCCGCGGGTGATCCGCATCGTCACCCAGGTGCTCTCCGCGCTGGCGGATGCGCACCAGGCAGGGGTCATCCACCGCGACCTCAAGCCCGAGAACGTCATGGTGATGGCCCGCCGCGGCGGCGAGTCCGACGTGGTGAAGGTGCTCGACTTCGGAATCGCGAAGATCGTCGACGGCACCTCGGAGGAGGGCCCGTCCCTCACCCGCACCGGCTTCGTGTGCGGCACGCCCGAGTACATGAGCCCGGAGCAGGCCCGCGGCGCGCCCCTGGACGCCAGGAGCGACCTCTACTCGGTGGGCGTGCTGCTCTACCAGATGGTGACCCGGCAGCTGCCCTTCAGCTCCGACTCGGCGATGGGCTACGCCACCAAGCACCTCACCGAGGACCCGAAGCCGCCCAACGAGCTTCGGTCGGGCTGCTGCAGCCGGGAGCTGGAGGCCCTCATTCTCTGGGCGCTCCGGAAGGAGCCCGCGGATCGCCCCCAAACCGCGGTGGCGTTCCTCGACTCGCTCAACCTCCTGCCCGCCGCGGAGGCGGTCCACGCTCCGCGGACCGCCCGGGTCCCGATCCCGCTGGGGATGGTTGGATCGACCGAGGACGCGGTCGGCTCCGCTCCCACCGTGGCGAGCAGGGGACGGGTGCGTCGCAGCGGGCGCGGGCTGCAGCTCGGCCTCGGCGCGCTCGTCCTGGTCGCCGCGGCCGGCGCCGGGGTGCTGGCGTTCAAGCCGCTCACCGACGGTCCCGCGCCGGCGACGGCGACGATTCCGCCGCTCCTGAGCTCCGCCCCCGTCTGGGCGCGGGAGGTGCCACCGGAGAAGCGTGACCCGGCGAAGGCGGCGACCCTCGTCCAGGACGGAGACAACCTCTACCTCGCCGGCGAGCGTGGGCTCGCACGGAGCAAGTACCTCGAGGCCTTCGAGGCCGAGCCGACCGCAGCGGTCGCGCTGAAGCTGGGGATGCTGGCCAGACAGCGCGGGGCGGAGGGAGAGGCGGAGGCGCGCGGGTTCTTCGCCCGGGCGCTCAAGGAGTCACCGACCTCGCCCGCGCGTGCCGTGGTCCGCGAGTGGTACCCGGACGTGGAGCAGCCGCTGTCGACGCGCTAGCGCCTCGACCGGGGTGTGGTGAGCAGGGGCGAGATGGACGAGCCCGAAGCGAGAGCGCGCACACGAAGAACGAGCAGCGGAGGCGTGCCCCGGGGCACGTCGAGCAGCGCAGGGCCCGAGTCTGCGTGTCGCAGCGAGAGGATCGGCCATCGTATGGGTCAGCACACTCCGGCCGAAGCACTGCGTCGGCTCAGGCCGCGAGCTCCACGGTGAGCGTCTGCTGGCCGATGCGCACCCGGTCGCCCTGCTTGAGCGGGCGCTCGTGGGCTGCGACCCGGACGAACGTGCCCAGCCCTCCCGAGAGGTCCCGGAGCACTGCCCCCTGCGGTGCAGGGCTGATCTCGCAGTGCCTGGCCGCGAGCGTCGGGTCGGGGGCGAACACCAGGTCCGCGCCGGACGAGCCCAGGGTGAGGGCCGGCTGCGCCGTCACCACCGCACGGCCGGGCCTCAGACCCACCAGGATCTCCTCCAGTCCCCACAGGCCACCCGCCTGCGGAACCGGCGCGCCGTAGATGCGGGGCTTTCCGGGCTCGACGGCGCGGGAGAGAAGCGGGCCGACGTAGCGAAGCACGTGTGGACCCACCGAGAAGAGCGCCCCGGGCATCAGCAGCTCGTGGGTGGTGATGGCCACGTAGACCCCGGAGACGGACTCCTCGTCCTTCACCGTGAGCTGGCCTTCGCGGATCCGGAAGGCGGCGTGATGAGGGGAGACGAACGGATCGTCGGCGAAGAGGATGGCGCCGCGCTGCCGGCCGACGCTGCACCCGTTCGCCATCAGCCGGAAGCGCTGGCCACGCGCCGGTCCGGCGGTGACGCTCAGGATGTAGCGGCTCGGGACCGGCGCCGGAGCCGCCGGACGCGCGGGAGCGGCCCGGGGGACGCCGCCGGGGGTGGGAGCGCTGCGCACGCTCGCTCCTGGCGGGGCGGTCGCCGGGGGTGGCCGCGCGGCTGGAGCGGCCGCCGGAGCAGGCGGAGAGATGGCCGGAGTGGAACCGGTGGGCTTCCTGGCCGGCGCGGGGGCCCTTCCCCAGGTCTTTCCGCAGGCTTCGCAACGCTGGGTCCCGGCCGCGTTGAGGACGTCACAGGACGGGCAGACCACGCCGAGCTGACTCACCAGAAGGCGGGACATGGGGCGGGCGTCGGTCACTGTAGGAACGCGGTCAGCGCACGGTCAATGTTCAGCCCCGGCGGCCAGTTCCGGGGTCGGTGCGTTGAACACCCACGATCCCACAGTTACGATTGTGCAGTATCAATGATTCGCCTCAACGACATCCTCACCCAGGTCAAGAGCTACCATCCCGACCCGGATCTGGACGTCATCAAGAAGGCCTACGTTTACTCGGCCAAGGTCCACCAGGGGCAGCTCCGCCACTCGGGCGAGCCCTACCTCGTCCATCCGCTGGAGGTCGCCGGAATCCTCGCGGAGCTGAAGCTGGACGAGGCCAGCATCGTCACCGGCCTGCTCCACGACACCATCGAGGACACGCTCGCCACCCCG
>CAZDSB010000072.1:0-4106 GCA_964507515.1 uncultured Myxococcaceae bacterium | reverse complement strand
TCGCCGGAGGCGCTCTACGAGCGCCACAGTCCACCGCGTCTTCTTGCAGAGACGGCCGCGCGTGCCTCGGTGGGCGCGCTTCTGCTCACCCATCTTCCGCCGGCTGTCTTCACGAGGATGGGCGAGGTCGAGGCGTCGGTGCGGACCGGGTTCTCCGGCCCGGTCACCTTTGCGGCCGATGGCCTTCGTGTGGAGGTGGCACGTCGCTCGTCGCCGGTCTCCATTCCGAAGAATCCACCGTAGGCCGGCGGACGCCACTGGCGCCAGCCCTTCGTCGGAGAGCGTGTAGCCCTGGCTGCAGCGGGCCGGCGCGCTTGATGGCGTAGCGGTGGAGCCGATACCGTTCCACGCCCGCGACGCTCCGTGGGCACCCCGTGGTGCGCGTCCAGCGCCTCGGGAGGAGCGGGTGGATTGGGCGCTGGCAGCCGTCAGAGGTAGCGGCGAACGCGTGCCTTGTACGCGAGGTAAGGGGCGCCGAACCTCGCCGTGAGGTATCGCTCCTCGGGGAGCACCGCCAGCACGTGGACCACAGCGAGCGCGGCGAAGGCGAGCGGCAGAGTCCACAGCGTGCCCGACGCCACTCCGAGCCCGATGGTCAGGAGCGTCAGCCCGAGGTACATCGGGTTCCGGGTGAAGCGGTAGGGCCCCCGGAAGACGAGCTCGGGGGTCGGATGCCACGGCCTGGGGTCCTGGCCGGTCCGGCGAAACAGCCGGATCGCCGGGCCGCCAAGGGCGAGCCCGGCGGCAATGGCGAGCGCCGACAGGACGACTCGGACCATGACGCCGCCCGGCACTGCCCAGCGCGCGACAAAGCGGTCGATGAGCACGCCCGCGGCCAGCGCAGCGAGGAACAGGGACGGGGGCGGGACGGTGACCCGTGCTCCTCCATGCCTGCTCTGCAGGTCGTCCATGGTGGCCCCTCCGAAGCGTCCTGCCCCGAACCCGGGGAGCCTATACGCCTCTTCCTGTGCGTGTGGCCCCGAAGACCTGCCGCCACGCGTCTGGCGCTCGCCTGGCGGAAGATCGCGCCACACTCGAGCTCGTGTGGCGGGCGATCACCGAAGGTTTCGCCTCGCTTCACGGGCAAGGTGTCGGCGGGGCTCGGCGGGACTTCACACTGCTGCTCCACCCCCGTGCTGTAGACCCATCGCAATGGCGTACTGGGCCCGACCGACACGCTCTGGCGAGAGGGAAGCCTGACTTCGCCGCGCACGCTCTAGACTTTCCTCGGTTCGAGTAGCGCGCGCGGCCGGGACTTGCTGGCTCGATGTTCGCCATCCCACCTCGAGCCATTGCTCAGCGGGGCCGGGAGATCTCCGAATAGGGGCCCCGCGAGGTGCCGGGGGAATCGACGGAGGGCTGCTCCGTCTTCAGGCTGTCCTACCGTCCGGCGGCTTCACAGGAAGTGCAGGATGGCCCCTCCGGGATCGGGGATGCATCATGTCTCCGCTCTCACGAACCCTCGGGGAGGACGAGACCATGGCGGAGCGCATCGGAGTTCTTGGTTCGGGGCAGGTGGCGCAGGCGCTGGCCTCCGGCTTCAAGAAGCACGGTTACGAGGTGAAAATGGGGACGCGCGAGCCGGCCAAGCTCGCGGACTTCGCCGCCAAGCAACGCCTCTCCGCCGGCAGTCTGGCCGATGCCGCGGCCTTCGGCGCCGTCATCGTGGTGGCCGTCCACGGCACCGGCGCCGAGGAGGCCCTGAAGCAGGCTGGCGCCGCCAACCTCGCCGGCAAGGTGATCATCGACGTCACCAACCCAATCGCCAACGAGCCGCCGGTCCACGGCGTGCTCCGCTTCTTCACCGGGCCGAACGACTCCCTCATGGAGCGGCTACAGAAGGTCTTCCCCGCGGTCCGCTTCGTGAAGGCGTTCAACTCCGTGGGCAACGCGCTCATGATCGATCCGAAGCTGCCTGGCGGCCCACCCACGATGTTCATCTGTGGCAACGACGCTGCGGCCAAAACCGAGGTCACCGGCATCCTCGAGAAGTTCGGCTGGGCAGTGGAGGACATGGGGATGGTCGAGAGCGCCCGCGCCATCGAGCCGCTCTGCCAGCTCTGGTGTATCCCTGGGCTGCTCCAGAACCGCTGGAACCACGCCTTCCGGCTCCTCAAGGCATGACCTCCGGACGGCGTCACACCGGACGCTCCACGGTCAACCCGCCACGAACGTCTCGTACAGCCTCAACCCTCGCGCCGCCTCCTGATTCTTCCTCGGCAGCGATAGTCGGCGCTGATCTGCGGCATCACCGGGTACGCCACCGGCGCAAGACCTTCGTCGGACAGCGAGTACCCCTGGCCGCAGCGAGGTCGCGGGGGACCGCGGTCACGTGACGGAAAGCGTTGACTTCGGCGGTCCTCGACGTCGCCCGCCCCTCGGCGCCATGTCCAGAGCTATTCGCACGGCCGTCGAAATCGGCGCCTGCCCGCGCCAGCTCCAGCCTGGTGACGGTTCAGCGGTGCCCTAGCTTCCAGGACAGGTAGCTCGCGAGGGTCAGGACGGCGGCGCCGAAGGCAGCTCCGAGGAAGGGCGCTGCCTTCCGCGTCGGGAAGAGTCGCCGGGACGCCCATATCGCCCCCGTCACGACGATTGCCGCGGCAAACGCCTTCCACCAATCGACATGGTAATCGCTCGACATGTGCGCAGCCGCGAACTTAGCGCACTGCCTCGAGACATTGCGCCGCCCTCTGATCCTTCCTCCGGAGCGCATGGTCCGCGCGGAGCGCCAGCATCATCGGGGAGGACACCGGAGCGAGCCCCTCCTCGGACAGCGAATAGCCCTGCTCACAGCGCGCAGGTGTCTTGATGGCGTTGGGGTGCACCCGTTTGCGCGAGCGCGGTTCGCGCCTAGAGACGCGAAAAGCAGCAGGTTGAAGAACGCGAGTGAGGAGGTGCGGGATTCACGGGCGAAAGCGTCCGAGTGGAAGAGGGCGGCTCTGGACGGCCTCCGGCTGCTCGGGCGTGGACGGGCGTGAGTGGCCGTCCTGCCTTCGTGAAGAGCCTCACGAGCGCGGAACCCCCGTCGAGAGGAGCACGACGAGGCTGGACGGCCAGCAGCCCACGTTGAAGCTCAAGACGCTCGTCAGGCCGTACGGGCAAGGGATTCTCATCTGCGAACTCCGCCCAACCACCTGCGTCCCCTCCGAGCCAGTCTTCGTGCATCACCCCCCGATGAATGTCTCGTAGAGGCGGAGTCCACGCGCGGCTCGCTGATCCTTCCGCGGCAGCGCGTAGTCCGCGCTGAGCGCCGGCATCATCAAGTAGGCCACCGGCGCGAGCCCCTCGTCCGACAGCGAGCAGCCCTGCCCGCATAGGGCCAGCCCCTTGATGGCATTCGGGCGCAGCCGGTACGCCTCGGCGGGCGTGGGCGGGCAGGGGTTTGACGAGGCCCAGAGCTCGGACAACCTCCCGACGTCCGCCAGGCTGGTGCGCCGGGTCGGAGACTACCGGTTCGATCCGTCGCCGTTGACGCGCTGCTGGAGCGTCCAGGTCCCCTGCAGATGGCCGTTGGGGTCGGCGTTCGGGTCGCGGGTCTCGAAGCTCGTCTTCGCAGTCTGATTGATCCAAATGTAGTCGTTCATAGAGGAGACCTTGCTGAGCTGCCCGGTCGTCGGGTCGCGGACGGTCTGCTGACTGAGCGCGGTGTCCACCCAGTTGGACGCGATGGTGTCTCTCGCAGCCATGTTCTGGAAGTGCTGCGTAACCGAGGCAGCTTGCGCGTTGTTCATCACCTGCATCTGCTGCTGGTGAACGGCAAACTGCGCGTTCTGGGCCGCGAGGAATTGATCGTGCTGCTGCTGCTGCAGCGCCATCGACTGCTGGGCAAGCTGGTTCTGGAGCTGCATCTGCTGCTGGGCGGCCTGGTTCATCATCTGGGCCCTCTGCGCGTCGCGCTGTGCGGCGAACGCCACGTAGGCCTGGCTCCAGCGGGGAATTATGGACGCTCCGGCCTTCTCGAGCGTCTTCACGGTCCCGTCCAGTTTCCCCGCCGGTGCACGGACTGCACGCACGTCCGCGTTACAGTTCTCCGTCCAGAATGTGGTGCGTGGTCCGCCCATGGCGAAACGATGGCAGTAGAGGTTGACCCTGAGCAGCCCCTCCAT
>CAZDSB010000071.1:0-2577 GCA_964507515.1 uncultured Myxococcaceae bacterium | reverse complement strand
CCGTGACCGGGCCGCCGGGCTGCACCAGTACGGGAAGACTGCGCGCCCGGGGCACCCGAGGGCGATGTTCAACCTGGGCCTCTGCTCCGAGTTCGGCAGGCCGTCGGGAAGCGGGGCGGGCCGGCCCTGCACCGGGCCACGGCCCTGGGCCCGGGGCGACCTTCCGGATCGCGCATTCCCTCTGGCGGGCCCGGCGGGCCCGAGGGACGGGTCTTGCTGGCCGCTGGACAGCGGGCACAGGCGCCGAGGACCGGGACTGACGCCGCTTGGGCGTCAGCAGGTCGATGGGACCCCACGAGAGGGGTCCACCGCCGAACCGAGGGGGACATGAGGCGTCCCGGTTTCCTCGGAAATCGCGTGCGACCGCAACGGATCCCGGCCTCGTCAGGAGGGGAGGACACGTGCCGGGCACGTCGTTGCGCAACGCGCTCCGTCAGGCCCCGGGCGTCCAGAACCGAGAAATCCCGGCCGGAGAGTCCTTCAATCGCGTTGCTCTCGAGGGCCACCTGTGTAGTGTGCGGCCCCCGCCACGACGTCCGGCCGGTCGGAAGGGCCGTCCGTCCGGGCTTGTTGTGGTGGGACATCTCTGCAGTCCAGCCACGTCGGAGGAGAACACCGTGAGTGATGGAACGCGGAAGAAGGGCCTGCTGAAGCGCCGGACCGTCCTGAAGGGGTCACTCGGAGTCGGAGCGGCGCTCGCTGCTCCGATGATCTTCTCGCGGAAGGCTTCGGCCCAGACCGAGAAGGTCCTCAAGATCGTCCACTGGAAGCACTTCGTCCCGGCGTACGACACGTACTTCGCCGGCTTCGCCAAGCAGTTCGGCGAGAAGAACAAGTGCAAGGTGGAGGTCGACTTTGTCGCCACTCCGGACCTCCCCACTGCCATCGCGGCGGACATCTCGCGCGGCGGCGGCCACGACATCTTCCACCTCAACGGCACCGGAGCCTGGCTCTACGATCAGATCGAGGTCGACGTCACCGACGTGGCCAACCGCCTGGGGAAGGCCTTCGGCGGATGGAGCCCCGGCTCCGAGGACATCGCGGTGGTCAAGGGGAAGTGGCTCGCCATTCCCCACTGGTACATCCGCTACCCGTGGATCGTGAACCGCGCGTACCTGAACGAGGTCAAGGAGGACTACAACAACAAGACCACGTACCAGGACATCCTTCGGATCGGCCCGAAGCTCAAGAAGATCGGGCACCCGATCGGTGTCGCGTACTCCCAGACCCCGGACTCGAACGACAACCTCTACCCGATCATGCTCGCCTTCAAGGCGTACATGTTCGACAAGCAGGGGAACATCTCCTTCTCGCGCAAGGAGATCGTCGAGGTCCTCAACTGGGGGAAGTCGTTCTTCAACGACTGCATGACCGACGAGGTCCTCAGCTGGGACGACTCGTCGAACAACCGCTTCATCGCCTCGGGCAAGGGCTCGATGATCTGCAACCCGATCAGCGCGTACCGCACCGCGGCCAAGGACAACCCGGACGTCTACAAGAACCTCGAGATCCAGCCTCCGCCGGTCGGCCCTGCCGGACGCGTCGGTGGCGCCCGGACCATGTCGTACGCCATCTACAAGTTCAGCCAGGTCCAGGACCTGGCGAAGGAGTTCCTCTACGCCATGAACGCCGCCGGCCTCGAGGGCATGGAAGCCTCGACCGGATACAACCACCCGTTCCTCAAGGCGTTCCTGAAGAAGCCCATGCCGGTCATCGGCCACGAGCCCAAGCTCGAGATCGAGCAGGACTTCAACGAGTGGGTGAAGTTCATCGGCTATCCAGGGCCGATGACCAAGACTGCCACCAGCATGTACGCCAAGTTCATCATCCCGACGATGTTTGCCGAGGTGGCGCACGGCGGAAAGTCGCCCCGCGCGGCGATGGACGACGCGGAGAAGAAGCTCCGGGCAGTGGCGGGCTGATGGCAGAGGTCGTCCTCAGCGCCGTCGAGAAGCGGTTCGGCGAGGTGACCGCCGTGGCCGGAGTGGATCTCACCGTCAAGGATCGCGAGTTCGTGATCCTGGTGGGTCCCTCCGGCTGCGGGAAAACGACCACCCTGCGCATGATCGCCGGGCTCGAGGACGTCACTGGAGGTGACATCAGCATCGGCGGCAAGTCGGTGACCAACTTGCCGCCGAAGGACCGCGACATCGCCATGGTGTTCCAGAGCTACGCGCTCTATCCGCACATGACGGTGTACCGGAACATGGCCTTCTCGCTGCAGCTCCGGCGGATGGCCAAGCCGGAGATAGACCGCCGGGTCCGCGAGGCGGCAGAGATCCTCGGCCTCACGGAACTGCTGAAGCGAAAGCCCCGCGCGCTCTCCGGCGGGCAGCGGCAGCGGGTGGCGGTGGGTGCCGCCCTCTGCCGCCAGGCGGGAGTGCTGCTCTTCGACGAGCCGCTCTCCAACCTCGACGCCAAGCTCCGGGTCCACATGCGGACCGAGCTCAAGCGGCTCCACCTGAGCGTGAAGTCCACGATGATCTACGTGACCCACGACCAGGTCGAGGCGATGACCATGGGCGACCGGATCGTCATCATGGACAAGGGGATGATCTGCCAGGTCGCCACCCCCCT
>CAZDSB010000070.1:0-11669 GCA_964507515.1 uncultured Myxococcaceae bacterium | reverse complement strand
CTCCTGAGCTCGCGGTCACCCCCGTCGAGACCCCGCCCAGCGGCTGGCGGGAGCGCGTCCGTGCCTTCCGTGCCCGTCACGCACGAGAGGAGTCCATCGCCTTCTTCAGCGGAGGCTTCCTCTTCGACGCGGTCATGGTCGGCCGCATCGACGAGACGCCGATGCTCCTGCAGCAGGCGGCGTACCTGGTGGTCACCGGGCTCCTCCTCGGGGCGATGCTGCGCTTCGAGCTGCTCGAGGTCGAGCCTCCGCGCTGGCTGAGGCGTCCCTGGCGATACGTCGAGCATGCGATGCACTTCATGCTCGGGACGCTGCTCAACGCCTTCAGCCTCTTCTACGTGAAGAGCGGCTCGGGGCTGACCGCGGTCCTGTTCCTGGTGCTGATCTCCGTGCTCCTCCTGGTGAACGAGCACCCGCGCTTCCATCGCCTGGGTCCGGTGGTGCTCTTCGGCCTCTACTCGTTCTCGCTCACCAGCTACCTCGCGTACCTGCTCCCGGTGCTGCTCGGTCACCTCCGGCCGTGGATGTTCTTCGTCGCCAGCGCGCTCTCGCTGGTTCCCATCGTGCTCCTGTCCCGCCTGATGGCGCGCTGGGGCGAGGACCGGCTGCGCGCGCTCCGGCAGGCGCTGGGGCCTGCCATCGGGGTGCAGGTGCTGCTCCTCGTCCTGTTCGTGGCGCATCTCGTGCCACCGGTGCCGCTCTCGGTGCGTTCGATCGGCGTGTGGCACGCCGTGGAGCGCGAGGGCGCGGAGTTCAAGCTCAGCCGGCTTCCGCGTTCGCGCTGGCAGGAGCCGTGGCGCCGGGACGAGCAGGTGTTCCTCGCTCGCCCGGGAGACCGGGTCTTCGTCTTCACCCGCGTGTTCGCGCCGCACAACTTCCGGGACCAGGTGCGGGTGCGGTGGGCGAGGTGGGATCCCTCCCGGCGAGAGTGGACCCAGAGCGACGCGATTCCCCTCCGCATCGTCGGCGGCCGCGAGGAGGGCTTCGGCGGCTACGCCTACAAGCAGAACTGGGCTCCCGGCGAATGGCGGGTCGGCGTCGAGACGGAGGATGGACGGGAGATCGGCCGGACCCGTTTCGAGATCCGCGCCGACCCCGGCACCGAGGAGCGGGTGTTCGACGTGCTCAGGGACTGAAACACGGGGGAGGGAGTGCCCTCACTCCGACTCGGCCCGCGCGTGGGACGGAAGGTTCGGGTGCCGGAGCAGCAGCATCTTGACCTGGGGCTGGTTCCGCACCACCGCCTGCTTGAGGAGATGGGCGAGCACCGAGGGCGGCGTCCCGGCCCATCGCGCGAGGTTCTGCACGAGGAGGAGCGACGTCACCGTGCGGTGACAGAACAGCGCCGCGCTCTTCTGGTCCATCGCCAGCCCTACCAGCTGCGCGAGGAGCCGGCCCTCGGTCCGGATGAGGACGTCCACCTTCTCCTCGGACATCCCCGAGCTCCAGCGCCCGCGCAGCGCCTCGCGGCTCGCGAGCTTGTTCTTCTCCGGCATCTCGCGGCCCATGCTGAGCTGGAAGAGGTCGATGAGGCGCCGCGAGTGGAAGATGCGCTGGAGCAGCACCGACGGAGTCTGCACGTTCCGCAGCAGCATCCGCTGCACCTCCGGGTCGCGGAGGAAGGCTTCCTTCTTGGTCAGTGCGGACAGCCCCGTCGGGTGCGGATGGTGTGCCGCGAGCAGCCGCGCGTGCACCAGGCCGAAGCGCGGGTTCTCCACCAGCGCCCGGGCGACGTTGGGCAGCGGGTCGAAGCACAGCGCCTGCAGCTCCGGGTCTCCGAGCTGCCCGGCCAGACGGGTCCGGGAGTCGGCCGGGTACTGGGACAGACGCTCCTCGAAGAGCCGGCGCAGGGCCAGGCGCTGAGCTTCCGGTTCGGGAGCGGGCGACTCGTCGTCGGTTGCCATCGTGCGTCGGTCGACAGTCTCCCCCAGGGCGGCGTCCCGTGCACGGATACCCACCCCCGCCTACACGGCCCGGGCAGACGCGCCGGACGGGCGCAGGCCGCGGACGTTCCGGGTGAGCCGGAGCACGTCGGCGAGCACCCCCGCGGCGGTGACGTCGCCGCCCGCGCCCGCCCCCCGGACGACGAGCGGGTAGTCGCGGTAGCGCCGGGTGGTGAAGGCGACCAGGGCCTCGGCGCCGCGCAGCGGCACCGCGGGATGGCCGCGCTCGACGGCGACCGGGCCGACGCGCACCTGTCTCGCCTCGGTGCCGGGGACGATCTGGAGGAGGTAGCGGAGCGTCCGGCCAGCAGCCCGGTGACGTGCGACGTGGAGACCGAAGCGCTCGTCGTAGCGTGCCAGCGACCGGAGGAATCGCTCCGGATCGTCCTCGGCGAGCAGCGACGGATCGACGAACGGCTCGACCGCGACGTCCTCGAGCTCGAGCAGCAGGCCGAGCTCGCGGGCAAGGATCAGCGCCTTCCGCGCCACGTCGAGCCCGGAGAGGTCGTCGCGCGGGTGCGGCTCGGTGTACCCGCGGTCGCGGGCGGCGCGCACGGCGACCGAGAGGGGCGTCCCGCCCATGACCTCCTGGCAGAGGAACCCCAGCGTCCCCGAGAGGCTCCCGTCGATGCGCTCGACCACGTCCCCGGTGGCGACCAGGTTCCCGAGGGTCTCGATGACCGGCAGCCCCGCCCCGACCGTCGTCTCGTAGTGCCAGGCACGGCCGTGGAGGCGCGCCAGGGCGGAGAGCGCCGTCCGTTGCTCGAGCGGGAGCGCCAGCGGCTTCTTGTTGGCCGCCACCACGTCGATGCCGCGCCGGAAGGCCTCGGCGTAGAGCGCTTCCATGCCGTCGGCGGCGGTGCAGTCCACCAGCACCGGGCCCGGCCGATGGCGGAGGCGATCCAGCAGCTCCAGGATCCGGGGAGGAGCGCCGGGCGGGGCGCTGGAGCGGGGCGGCAGGCTCGTCGGCACGACGCCGGCCGGGTCCACCCAGGCGCCGTGCCGGTCCACGACACCGAACAGCCGGGTCGCGATGCCCTGTGTCCCGAGGAGCGAGGTGCGCGTGTCCTCCAGCTGCGCCAGGAGCTGGCCGCCGACGGTGCCCCGTCCGAGCAGGAGCACGTTCACCTCCGTCGCGGCCAGGTCGACCGTGGCAGGCGCCGTCATGGCGTGCTCCCGAGCGCGCCGCGGACCAGCGGGTCCAGCGCCTCCCACTCGATGAGGAAGGCGTCGTGTCCGTGTGGGCTCCGGACGGTCGCGCGGCGGGTCTCGACGCCGCGGGCGGTCAGCCAATCGGCGAGGAGGTCCACCTGCGCCGGGGTGAAGAGCTGATCGGTGTCGATGTCCACGCAGAGGGCGGAGCCGCCCGGCGGCCCGTCCGCGATCCCCGGTGGCCGGGCGTCCAGGTCGTGGCTGTCCATCGCATCGAGCTGGAGCAGGTAGGACCGGGCATCGAAGCGGCGCCGCAGTTTCTTCCCCTGGTGCTCGAGGTAGCTCTGGACGGGCAGCGACCACGGGGACTCGGCGCGGCCGGCCGCGCGGTGCTGGCGCGCATCGAGCGACGACTCGGCACGGTAGGTGAGCATCGCCAGCTGGCGCGCGACCTCGAGCCCGCGGCCGACGTCCGAGGGCCAGCCCGGGTCGAGACGGAGGACCTGCCGGGCGACGTGGTTCCATCCGGTGACCCAGGCGCTCGCGGCGCTCGCCGTGCCGATGGGGAGGAGCCGCTCCACGCCTCCCGGGCGCAGCGCGCCGAGACAGAGGGCGATCATCCCGCCGAGGGAGGCCCCGCTGACGAGCCGGATCTGCTCGACCCCGAGCACGTCCAGCACGGACCGGAGCGCGGCGGCCTGGTCCCAGGCGCTGAAGCGCCGCACGCCCTCGGGCCAGCCCACGTCGAGCGGGCCCGAGCTCCCGTAGCAGCTGCCCAGGTTGTTCGCGCAGAGGACGCGGACCCTGGCGGGGTCGAGCGCGCGTCCGGGGCCCACCAGCGGTCCCCACCACCCGCCGGGGCCGGCGGCGCGTGCGTCGCCGGTGAGGGCGTGGATCACGAGCACCGTCGGCACGGAGGGATCGAGCCCCGGCCCGTTCCCGGCACGGAGCGCCGCGGACCGGGAGTGCGGTCCCGTGGCGTCCGGGCTCACCTGTGTTCCGAGGCGTTCCAGGGCGGGCAGGTCCGTCTCCGGCCCCCACCACTGCACGCGGGCGTGGTGCGGGTCCACGGTACCGCCATCGAGCAGGGTCAGCGGCGGGAGGCGCAGGTCGAAGAGGCGGGGGGATGCCGCGGCGCTGGAGCGAGGAGCGGTCATGGATCTGCTCGGCGGGCGCCCAGGGCCTGGTCGAGGTCGGCCAGGATGTCGTCGAGGTGCTCGAGGCCGACCGACAGCCGCACCAGGTCCTCGCTGACGCCCGTGCTGCGCTGTTCCTCGGGAGAGAGCTGCTGGTGCGTGGTGGAGGCCGGGTGGATGATCAGCGAGCGCACGTCACCGATGTTTGCCAGCAGGCTGAACAGCTTCACCCTGTTGATGAGCGCCTTCCCCTCGGCGAAGCCGCCCTTCACGCCGAAGGTCACGAGGCCGCCGAAGCCGCCGTCCAGGTACTTCCGTGCCAGCGGGTACGCCGGATCCTCCTCGAGGCCCGGGTAGCGCACCCAGGCGACGCGCGGATCGTCCCGGAGCCAGCGCGCCACCCTGAGCGCGTTCTCGGAGTGGCGCCGCACGCGGAGGTGGAGCGTCTCCAGCCCGTTGATGAACGCGTGGGCGTTGAACGGGCTCAGCGCGGGCCCGATGTCCCGCAGCAGCTCCACGCGGGTCTTGAGGATGAAGGAGATGTTCCCGAACGTCTTCCACAGCTCGAGCCCGTGGTAGCCGGGGCTGGGGTCGGTGAACTCGGGAAACTTTCCATTGTCCCAGGGGAAGTTCCCGGCGTCCACGATGAGCCCGCCAATCGCCTGCCCGTGCCCGCCGATGTACTTGGTGGCCGAGTGGACGACGATGTTCGCTCCGTGCTGGATGGGGCGGACGAGCGCCGGCGTGGTCGCGGTGCCGTCGACGACGAACGGGATGCCCGCCTCCTTCGCGATCTTCCCCAGCTCCTCGAGGTCGGTGACGTCGAGCCGTGGGTTGCCGAGCGTCTCCGCGTAGAGCGCGCGGGTCCGCGGGCCGATGGCGTCGCGGATGGCGTCGAGGTCGGAGCCCTCGACGAACCTCGCCTTGATGCCGAGCCTGGGGAAGGTGACCTTGAAGAGGTTGTACGTCCCTCCGTACAGGCTCGAGGTGCTCACCAGCTCGTCGCCCGAGCGGAGGATGGCCAGGAGCGCGAGCGTCTCCGCGGCCTGGCCCGACGCGACCGCGAGCCCGGCGACGCCGCCCTCGAGCGCGGCGATGCGCTGCTCGAGCACGTCGTTGGTGGGGTTCATGATCCGCGTGTAGATGTTTCCGAACTCCTTCAGCGCGAAGAGCCGGGCGGCGTGATCCGCGTCGCGGAAGCGGTAGCTGGTGGTCTGGTAGATGGGGACCGCCCGCGAGCCGGTGGTCGGATCGGGGGTGTAGCCGGCGTGCAGGGCCAGGGTCTCGGGGCGGTAGGTGGGTCGCTCTTTCTCGCTCACGGTTCGTGCTCCTCTTCGGTGGGTGCTGCTCGGGTGAACCTCGGGGCCTCTGGAGCCCGGGCCGACCGCGGCGGTCACTCGACGTCGGAGGAGGGGAGCGTCAGCGAGTCTGGTGCTTCAGGACTCAGGGACGCAGCATCGACCCCGGGCGAGGAGACCACCGTCTCCTGTCGGCCCCGGGCGGCGCGCCCCTGTGCGTTTCGGGAGAGGAAGGTCGCTCAGCGACAGACGCGACAACACTCCCCGGCGACGGGACGACCGCCCGGGCCACGCATGAGCATGGCCTCCGCGAGCATCCGCATCTGGGAAGTGAGCTTCCTCATTCGCGCGGACCGTAACGACGGCCCGCATCGACTGTCAAGCGCGGCTCCGCTTGCCGCGCGATTTCCACACCTTCGCCATCCAGGCTTCGACGGCGGCGGCCTCGCTCGGGATGTCGGCGGACAGGTTCCGCATTCCCTTCGCGGTGACGAGCACGTCGTCCTCGATGCGGACGCCGATGCCACGGAATCGCGCGGGCACGGTGAGGTCGTCGGTCTGGAAGTACAGGCCGGGCTCGACGGTGAGGACCATGCCCGGCTTGAGCTGGCCGAACTTGTAGGTCTCGGCGCGCGCCTGGGCGCAGTCGTGCACGTCGAGGCCGAGCATGTGGCTGACGTTGTGGAGCGAGTAGCGCTTGTAGAACTGGTTCTGGTCCGAGAGGGCCTCCGCCGCGTCCTCGAGGATGCCCAGCCGCTCCAGCCCGTCGGCGAGGACCTTCATCGCCGCGCGGTTCGGATCGAGGAAGTCTCGCCCGGGGCGCACCTCGTCGAACGCGGCGGCCTGGGCGGCGTGGACCAGCTCGTAGATCTGTCGCTGCTCGCGGCTGAAGCGACCGGAGACGGGCAGGGTGCGGGTGATGTCCGCGGTGTACAGCGTGTGCGCCTCGACGCCGGCGTCGAGCAGGAGCAGCGTGCCGGGTCGGACGTCTCCCTCGTTCTTCACCCAGTGGAGGATGCAGGCGTGCTCGCCGGCGGCGGCGATGGTGTTGTAGCCGATGTCGTTGCCCTCCACGCGGGCGCGGAGGTTGAAGATTCCCTCCACCTCGCGCTCGTGCCGCGCGGTGCGCAGCCCGGCGATGACGTCCTCGAAGCCGCGCTTGGTGGAGGCGATGGCGGCGGAGAGCTCCCGGACCTCCTGGGCGTCCTTGAGAAGGCGCATCTCCGAGAGCGCGGTGGCGAACTCCTTGTCCCGCGGCGTCTCTTCGAGCACGGAGTCGACCGCGGGGCTCATGCCGCGGAGCGCGCGGACGGCACGGGTCGCGGGGCCCTTGAGCGCCGACAGCGCGCGGGGCAGCTCGGAGAGCGGCCGCGCCTCGTGCACGTCGAAGCGGGCCTGGCTCTGGGGGACGCCGAGGCGCGGACCGACCCAGAGCTCGCCCTTGATGCGGTCGGTGAAGAAGGTCGAGTCGCTCTTGCCGGGGTTGGGCTCGACGAAGAGCACGTCGCGGTGCCCGCCGCCGGCCTCGGGGACCATCATGAGGACGCAGTCCGGCTCGAGGTTGCCGGTGAGGTAGTAGAAGTCGGTGCCCGGGCGGAAGCGGTAGTAGGTGTCGTTGGCGCGAACCTTCTCGTGGCCGGTCGGGACGAGCAGCGTCTCGCCGGGGAAGAGCTTGCTCAGCGTGCGGCGGCGCGCGGCGAACGCGTCCGCGTGGCGGATCTTCGGCGGAAGACGGGTGCTGGCGGGCTTCCACTCCCGGACCATGAAGTCGAGCAGCGCCGGCGGGGGCGCGGTGTCGTGCGTGGCGGGTTTGGCCTGGGGCTCGGAGGTCACTGGCTCCGCGGCGTGCGTGCGCGCGGCATCGGTGGGCGTGGTGGGGGGATGAGCCATGGTTGAGCGAGTCTCCGTTCGGGGCGGAGGACGCTACCGCCGGCCCGTGCCGAGGTACAGGCGGTCCGCTGCACGGCGTCGACCCGTGGCCCACCCGAGCGCATAGGGGACGACGGCCTCGGTGCGGAGCGTGCGCGCTCCGAAGCCGAGGGCACGGAAGCCGCGCGACTGGAGCAAGTCGCGCTCGAAGGGGACCCACCCGCCCTCGGGACCGATGGCCAGGGCGAGGCGACCGTCGTCCGAGGGAGTCCGTGGTCCCTCGTCGCCCGGGTGCAGGAGCCAGCGCTCGCCGGGGCCGAGGAGCGCGTCCAGCCGATCCTCGACGAAGGGCCTGAAGCGCGGCTCGAGGCGCACCTCGGGAAGGAGGGTGTCCTGCGCCTGCTCGAGGCCGTCGATCAGGTGCTTGCGGATGCGGTCCGGCCGGAGGACGGGAGAGGCGAAGTAGCTCCTCTCGACGCGGGCCGCGGCGAGCAGCACGAGACGATCGACGCCCATCGAGGCGGAGGCGGCGAGGACGCGGCGGAGCGCCTTGGGGCGGGGGAGGCCGAGGACGAGGTCGACGCCGGGTCGCGGCGGCGGCGGCTGGTCGAGCACGGGCCGGAGCACGGCCTCCGTCCTGGACAGGGCGAGGATCTCCGCGGTGCCGACGTTTCCGCCGAGGACGCCCGTGCGCACTGTGCTGCCGGGGCGCACGCCGAGCACCTCGCGCAGGTGGCGCAGGCGATCTCCGGTGAGCCGCGCGGTGCCGTCGGCCGAGAGCTCGTCGGGGGCGAGGAGGAGGAGGTTCATCGGGAGGTAGCGGCTGATTCGAGCACAAGCCGCGTCCGGATGAACGGGAGAGGCCCGTGCGAAAGGAGGAGACGCCTGGGGCCACCAGGGTGCCGGGACCTTCCTGGTTTCGGTCCGGCGGCTGGCAGGTTTCGAAAGGATCGCCAGGTCAGCCACGTCGATCTGCGCCCCGGGTCCCTCCCGGGCGCGGCGAGCGGGAGGTCAAGGTGGCAATAGCAACTTCGACGACGCGGAGTGGAAATCTGCCCCCGCAAGTCATCGGACACGCGTGGGCGCTTCACGGGGAGCAGGTGGTTGGTTGCAATTGCACCTTGACCCCTCGCTCCGCTCGCGGGGGTCCGGGTCGGCCTCCGATGGGTTCTCCTCGGCGGCGGGCGAGTCGACTCACCCACGATGCCGTGCCGTCGGGAGCGCGCGAGACATCGCAGGCCGGCCGGCACAGGCACGCGCTCCACCCCGGTCCAGCCGCGTCGCCTCCGGGCCTTCCCGGCTCGGTGTAGAACCGCCGCACCGTGCCCCGGCCTTCCGGTCCGCCGCGCGTCTTCGAGCGCCTTGCCGACGACTACCGCGCCCGGCCTCCGTACCCGGACGCGCTGGTTGCCCGTCTCTCCGAGCTCGCCGGTCCAGGCCGTCCGGTGGTGGACCTCGGGGCCGGGACCGGGCTCCTCGCCGCTCCGCTCGCGCGCGCCGGACACCCGGTGCTGGCCGTCGAGCCTGCCCGGGCGATGCTCGCCGTCTGCGCCGAGGCCTGTGCCGGCCTCCCGGTGACGCCGGTGCTCGCCCCGGCCGAGTCGACCGGGCTCGGCGAGGTCGCCGCCGGGCTCGTCCTCCTCGCCGACGCGGTCCACTGGATCCGCCCCGATGCCACGGGTGCCGAGGCACGCCGTCTCCTCGCCCCCGATGGCGTGGCGGCGGTCGTCGCCCCCGATCCGCTGGACACGCCGTTCATGCGGGGCCTGCGCACGCTCCTCGTCGCGTCCAATCCGAAGGCCGAAAGCCTGCCCACCGCGTCGCGGACCCGGCAGTTCCTCGTCCTCGCCGCGGGACCGGGCCGGCCCGACGAGGAGCGCTTCGAGCAGCGGGTCGTCCTGGGCCGGGAGACCCTCCGCCGTGTGGTCCGGTCCCTGTCCTACGGCGGACCGGCGCTCGGGCCGGCGCGGCTGGACCGGCTCCTGGACGAGGTGGAGGCCCTCGCCGAGCGGGAGGGCCGGGAGTGGGCCCGGCTGGTGCGCCTCGGCTGGCTCAGGCGCGGGCGGCGTTCACGCCGGACTCGAACGCGTCCACCGCGGCGGTGACCGGTGCGGTGACGATGCTCGCCGACGGATCGTCGAACGGCGCACGACCGAGCTGCTTCGTCCCGAGCGACGGGAAGAACGGCGCGAGCAGGTAATTCTTGGCGCAGAAAGCCCAAAAGCTCGTCTCGTTCAGCCGGGGGTCGATCAGCGGGCGGAGCTTCGCGTGCAGCTCGGGCAGCGTGCTCCAGTGAGCTCCGGCCATCTCGTGGTGCGCCGAGTGGAGCCCGTTGTTGAAGAGCAGGAAGTTGAGAGTCGGCCCGACGAAGCTCCGGGAGTGGTCGTGATCGCTCCAGGGGTCGGTGTGAACGTGCTGGACGTAGTTGAAGAGCATGATGGTCCACAGCGCGAACAGCGCCGGGATGAGGAACATCATGCCCCACACCAGGAACCCAACCCGCCAGCCGTGCATCACGATGGCCAGCGAGAGCAGCGCGAGGTGCGTGCCGACGAAGAAGACGTACTGGCCGACGATGGTCCGGTACAGCTCGGGGTTCTTCTCCTTCGCCTTCTGGATGTAGTCGCGGATCGGTTCGGACTGGTACCAGCTGGAGACGAAGAAGTAGGTCGCCGCGACGAGCGCGTTGTGCTTGTTGGTGTGACGCCATGTAATTGTGGCGTCCCCGGCCTTGTTCACGAACTTGTGGTGGTTGAGGTTGTGCGTCGGCACCCAGGCGAAGGTGGGGTACCCGTAGAAGATGCTCAGCCAGTTCCCGAAGACTCCGTTGAGCTTGCGGTCGCGGAAGGTGGGCGTGTGGTTGTGGTTGTGGGCGATGACGCCCGCGGAGAGCGCCAGGTAACAGCTCAGCGGGCACAGCCAGACGGCCAGCCCAGGCCGGACATACGGGATGAGCGCAACGATTGGCATGGCGACAGCCCAGGCCAGCGTCCGCCGGTCAGCAGGGTAACGGAGATACATGTCGTCCTAGTCTCGCACGGACCGGCCGGCCCAGGCCATGCAAGAGTTTCTAACCGCTTGCCTGACGTTCAGTGTTGCTCGGGGGGGTGCTGGGCGAGCTGCACGGGAAAGCGACCGGAAGCGGACAGCAGGTCGATATAGGCCTGCCGCTGGTTGTCCTCGGCGATGTTGGCCAGTGTTTCCGCGTCGCGGGCCCTTCGCTGCGCGTCGATGAGCTCGAGGTTGGTGCTCGCTCCGGCGCGGTAGGCGATGTCCGCCAGGCGCATCGCGTCCTCCGCGAGGCTCGCCGAGTTCCGCTGCCGCTCGACGGCGGCCGTCGTGCGCTCCACGTTGTCCAGGGCGGCGCGCACCTCGGAGTTGGACTGGCGGAGAGTCTGGTCGAGGTTGATGCGTGCCTGCTCGAGGAGCGCCTCCCGCTCGTGGGTGCGACCGTACCGAGCGCCGCCGTCGAAGAGGTACCAGTTGAGCACGGCCTGGATCTGCCACCCGGTCTGGAACGTCGTGATCGAGGCAGGGTCCTGGTAGTAGGGCCCGCCGGACACGGTGATGTTCGGGAGGTACTCGGTCCAGCTCAGGTTGAGCGACCGGTCCGCGGCCTTTTCTTGTTGCCGGAAGAGCAGGATATCGGTCCGGTTCTGCGACTCCTCCAGGGCCTGGTCCAGGCTAGGCATCCCCGGGATGTCGGGAATGTCTGCGACGTCCACCGGCTCGTCCTCACCGAGGAGGATCCCCAGCGCCTCCTGGCTCCGGTACAGGTTGGCGTAGCTGCTCTGGAGCAGGGCCTCGTTCTGCTCGAGGTCCTGGCCTGCGCGGGCCCAGTCGGTGCGGTTTCCGATGCCACCGCGGAGGCGCGCGTCGGCGTACTGCATGTGCGCCAGGGCATTGTCCCGGGCCTGCCGGTTGACCTCCACCTGCCGCCGCTGGGCGAAGACGGTCAGGTAGGCACGCGCGGTGCTGACCCCGACGGTGCGCTGCACGTCACGCGCGGAGAGCTTCGAGCTCTCGAGCTGGTCGGCGGCGCGTTTCCAGTCGGCCCACGCCTGGGGCGCGAGGATGGGGATGGCGAGCGTCCCGTCGACGCGGAACGTGTCCCTCGGGGAGAACACCACGTTCTGGGTGCCACCATCGGCGGAGGTCAGGGGCGCGGTCACTGCCTTGTTCTGGCGGACGTAGGTCGCCCGCACGCCGAGCGTCGGGAGCGACGCGGCACGGACCTCCTCCATCAGCCCTCCCACGCGGCGGATGTCCGC
>CAZDSB010000069.1:0-2752 GCA_964507515.1 uncultured Myxococcaceae bacterium | reverse complement strand
CCGACGGCCGATACACGGTCTTCGTCCCATCGGTGCCAACCCCCCTCGCCGGTGCGGTCTACGTGCTGGATCGCGCGCGTGTTCACCCCACCGACGTTTCCTTCGCCGAGGCGATCAAGGTGGTGACCCGCTGGGGGCACGGCGCCGGGGCACTGGTCCAGGCGATGGAGCGCCCGCGCGACGGCAGAGTCGCTCCGGGGACCTAGTTTCCAGGGGGTGGAGAATGGGCGCTTCCGCGCTACTCGCTCTCATCATCGCGGCAGGCGGCTCGACCGCGGCGGCCGAGGAAAGCGCTCCGTTCTCCCTGACGCTCCAGGGCGCGGCCAGCCTCGGCACCTACGAGGCGGCGGTGGACTGGACGGTGATCCGCCTGATCCGTTCCAACCGCCTCGAGGAGGACGCGCAGCGCGCGCGCCGCCCCCGTCTCGAAGCGCTCTCCGGGTCCTCGGCGGGGAGCGTCAACGCCCTGCTCGCCGCGGCGCTGTGGTGCGAGGCCGACGACGAGATGGAGAACCTCTCCGTGGATCGGAATCTCCTCCGCGATGTCTGGCTGCCGATCGGCCTGGACCAGCTCCTTCCGGGCGATCCGGCCCTGTACAGTCCCTCGGACGGCCTGTTCGCGGCGTCCGCCTTCACCCCCGTCGTGGACAGCGTGCAGAGCCGCGTCTTCTCCGGGAAAGGGCTTCGCTTCAAGCCTGGATGCCGCGTGCCGGTGGGCTTCACCATGACCCGCGTCGTTCCCCAGCTCCGCACCATCTCCGGGCTTCGCGTCAAGTCGCAGCAGACCGTGGTGCCACTGATCTTCGAGGTGGATGAAGCCGGGGTTCCGAGGCTCCGCCGCGACACCGGCCTGCGGTCCACCGCGCTGGCAGCCGACACGGCCACGCTGGCCGATACCTCGGATGCGTCGGGTCCGTACATTCCCTCTGGCCAGGCGATCCAGGCGCTGCTGGCCTCGGCGGCCTTCCCGGTCGCCTTCGGAGCACGACCGGTGTGCGAGTGCCGCCGGGCGTGCGGGGATGGGCAGCGCGAGGTCACCCCCGATCAGTGCCCGGGGCCCTCGCCCGGGAAGTCACTCGGCGGTCTGACCTGTTCCGCCTACAGCGCCGCCCGGGGTGGCCAGGAGTTCAAGCTCTGCCGGAGCTACTTCATCGACGGCGGATTCCTGGACAACGCGCCGGTGGGGCTGGCCATCGAGCAGGCCGAGGCCTTCGCTTCACCCCGGACGTTCCGCCCTCTCACGGTGCTGCTCGTCGATCCCAGCATCCGACGGCCGCGGGAGGAACCTCCGCCTGCGCCGGAAAGAGCCGTCCAGGGATTCAGCGACGCGGTGCAGATGGGCAATGATCTCGTGGCCACCGCGCGCGAGCAGCGGCTCGCCGAGGCCATCGTCTCCCGGCACTGGAATCTCACCACCCGGGCACTCCTGTTCAGAACCGCATCGGCGCTCGCCGCGTATGCATCCATCGTCTCCCAGCTCGAAGGCGGGCAGGCGTCGAGCGGTGCTGAACCGGCGGCGCCGGCGTGGAGGCCGGCGGGCCAGGAGCGCGGATCGCTCGGCCGCCTCATCGCCCGCTGTCTGCGGCGCCGTCCACTCGGCGGCGCCGAGCTGGAGGCCTGCGCGGCAACGGTCCAGGGCAAGGGCGGGAACATCCAGGCAGGGCTCGAGGCGGAAGCCCGTGCCCAGGGCGCCGCGCCCCTCTCCCCCGACGAAGTGCTCCGCTTTGCCGAGGATCTGGTTTCCTTCATCGAGGGCCTGGGTTCAACGGCAAGCGGGACCGGTCTTTCATACAAGTCGACGGTGGCCGCTGGCGCGCTCGACTTCCTCGCCGATGAGCTGGTTCCCTTTGCGCAGCAGGTGAGTGCGCAGAGCGCGCTCGTCCGGATGCGCGCTGCCTGTCTGCGCTCCGCGTCCGCGGTGCAAGGGCTTGCCACTCACGCCATCGAGGCCTCCCGCCCGGTCCTTTCCGATGCGCTCCGCGAGCTGATGGCGCCAGGAGCCCCTTCGGGCATTGCCGAGCCCGCCGCACAGGCGCTAGACCTGCTCGGGACTCGTTCGAGCACCCAGCTCTTTTCCAGTGGGGTGCTCTCCTTTCTCCGGACGGCTCTCACCTCGGTCCCAGAAGCGAGCCTTCCTGAGGCGACGCGAGCTGCCGCGCGCCGCGTCGCGCTGCTCGGCGAGCTGCGGCCACGCCTCGCCAGCCTGAGCGATGCCGCGCTTCAGCTCTCGCAGGATGCGAGCGAGATCCAGTCCGACGTGCGCGGCCAGAGGCGCCTGCTGCTCGCCACGCGGTTCAGCCCGCTGGCCGGCGAGATGCTGGAGCACTTCGCGGGTTTCATGGATGGTCCGCTGCGCGAGCTCGACTACTACACCGGCATCTACGAAGGGCTGCACGGAATGGCTGTTCTGACCTGCGCCCAGCAGGACCCGTATCTTCCGTCCCGTCCATTGCCCGTGTTGAAGGCGGACGGAAGCGGGGAGCCCGACCCCTCCAGCGAGCAGACCCAGCGTTGCCTCGGCTCGGCGATCGGAGAATCCATCGAGTACCTCCAGATCCTCGCCTCGACCAAGGCAGGACCGGTGGTGCGCGCGCTCGCCCGCCGAGAGTTGGCGGCGTACCTGGGAAGCTCGGCCGAGGCGGAGCGCATGGCGACGACCCCGGAGTGGAGCTGGCTAGGGGCGACGCCTGACCTCCGCGCCCAGGGAGCGATGGGAATTGCCCTGACCGTGCTCCTCGAGCGGGCGGTGCCG
>CAZDSB010000068.1:0-2926 GCA_964507515.1 uncultured Myxococcaceae bacterium | reverse complement strand
CGGTGCGCGCTCTTGCTAAGGATGCGCGCCCTCTCACGATTCCCGTGTTTCGAGAGGCCCTGACGGAGTCGATCCCCGTGCTCACTCATCAAGTCCTGCTGGCCCAGGTGGCCGGCGGAAGCCCATCGTCGCTCTTCATCTTCATCGCCGGGATGTTCGCGATCATGTACTTCCTCATGATCCGGCCCCAGCAGAAGCAGCTGAAGGAACACCGGGCCCTCCTCGCGAATCTCAAGAAGGGCGACACGGTGGTGACCCAGGGCGGGATCATCGGCCGCATCTTCCTGATCGAAGACAAGCAGGTGCAGGTCGAGATCGCGACCAACGTGAAGATCCGCGTCCTGAAGACCTCCGTGCAGACGGTCCTCAAGGATCCCGCCGAGACGCCGAAGTCCGACGAGGCCAAGACCGAGAAGGAGTCCAAGTAAATGGGTCGCAGCAACTGGGGCCGGTGGCTCATCATCTTTGCCGTCACCCTCGGCTCCATCTGGTACCTCATCCCGACGTACTACTCCTTCTTCGTGCTGCCCAAGGCGCAGCGGAACGACGAGAAGGTGCTCCAGGCACGGCTTCCCCGCTGGGCGCCCAGCGCCAGGCACCGGCTGAACCTCGGCCTGGACCTGCAGGGCGGCATCCACATGGTGATGCGGGTCGACACCCAGACCGCGCTGCAGAAGCGGGTCGAGCGCCGCGGCCTGCAGATCGTGAACTACCTCAAGGACCAGCACGTCGAGGGAGTCACCTACGCCGCCAATCCGGAGAAGCTGGAGCTCACCCTCAAGGCGCCCGACGCCGCCACCCTGGACAAGGTGGAGAGGGAGCTGAAGGGCTTCGACGACTTCACCCGCGTCGGTCGCTCCGGTGACGCGCTCACCTACGCGCTGAGAGACACGCAAGTGTCGCGGTTCCGCGAGGATGCCGTGGACCAGGCGATGCTCGTGATCCGCCGGCGCATCGACAAGTGGGGCGTGGCCGAGGTGGACGTGCGGAAGATGGGCACTGACTCCATCCAGATCTCGCTCCCCGGGCAGCAGGACCCGGAAGAGGCGAAGAAGCTCATCGGTACCACCGCGCAGCTCGAGTTCAGGATGGTGGACGACAAGAGCAACCACTTCAGCCAGCTCGTCGCCGCCCATCCGCCGCCTGCCGACTCCGGCATCCGGCTGGTCCGGACCAGCGGCTACGAGCAGCTGGAGGGGAAGGACCGCGAGCAGCTGCTTGCCTACGCCCGCCAGAACGTCGCGGACAATCGCCAGGTCCTGCTCCAGTGCGTCACCACCCAGGCACAGAGCGCCACCTGTGACAGCTACCTCGCGTACCTGGTGGACAAGGCGGTCCCCCTCACCGGCGAGAGCCTTGCCGGCGCGGACGCCAGCCGCAGCCAGACCACCAACGACTTCGAGGTCAACCTCTCGTTCGACACCCAGGGCGGCATCGAGTTCGGGAAGCTGACCGGGGACAACGTGGGCCGGTACATGGCCATCGTCCTCGACGACAACGTGAACTCCGCTCCCCGCATCAACGAGCGCATCCCCAACGGCCGCGCGCGTATCACCATGGGCCGCTCCGCCGGCAAGACCGACGAGCAGATGTACCAGGAGGCGAAGAACCTCGAGCTCGTGCTCCGCGCCGGTGCGCTTCCCGCGCCGGTCACCGTCGGCGAGATCCGTCAGGTGGGGGCGAGCCTCGGCGACGAGCTGATCCGCAAGGGCAGCCTCGCGGCGATCGTGGGCCTGGCCCTGGTGGTCATCTTCATGGCGGTCTACTACCGGAAGTCGGGGATGATCGCGGACGTGGCACTCATCCTGAACGGGGTCCTGATCCTCGCGGGCCTCGCCCTGTTCAACGCCACCCTGACGCTCCCTGGCATCGCCGGCTTCGTGCTCACGCTGGGCATCGCTGTGGACGCCAACGTCCTCATCAACGAGCGCGTTCGTGAGGAGCTGGGAGCCGGCAAGACGCCCCGCGCCGCTGTGGACCAGGGTTACGACCGGGCGTTCTGGACCATCTTCGACGCCCACGTCACCACCCTGATCGCCGGGTTCATCCTCCTCTCCACGGGAACCGGTCCGGTGCGGGGGTTCGCCACCTCGCTGATCATCGGGCTGGTGGCCTCGCTCTTCACGTCGATCGTCGTGACCCGGGCGATTACCACCTACTTCGTCCATGGGCGCGGCGCCCAGGTCTCGGTCTGACGATGCAGATCATCAAGCACAAGACGAACATCGACTTCATCGGAAAGCGGAAGCCCGCGCTGTTCATCAGCTCGGTGCTGAACCTCGCCATCCTGGTGGGCATCGCCATCTTCGGCTTCAACTTCGGCGTCGACTTCGCCGGCGGCACGGTGGTCGAGCTCAAGTTCGACCATCCCGTCCGCGCCGACGAGGTCCGGGCCCGCGCCGAGAAGGCACGGCTCCACGACGTCAGCGTCCAGGGCATCGGCAGCTCGAGCGACAACAGCTACCTCCTCCGTCTCGGCGGCGTGACCCAGCTGACGCCGGAGAGCGCGGTGACCGCGAAGCAGGCCCTGGAGGCGCTGGGGAGCGTCAGCACCTTCCACGCCGACGTCCAGAACGGTCTCATCAACTTCCGCACCGCGAAGAAGGTGGACCCCGACAAGGTGAAGGAGGTCGTCGCGGGGGCCGGAACCGGGGTGAAGGAGGTCCGCTACCTCGGCACTGCCCAGGGTGGCGGCGAGGACTACCAGGTCGTGGCCTCGGGCATGGCCGACCGGATCACCTCTGCCATGGCGCAGGGGCTCGCGAAGCCGGACTTCCGGGTTCAGCGCATCGACTACGTGGGTCCCCAGGTCGGAAACCAGCTGAGGAACAAGGGCATCGCCGCGTTGCTCTACGCGATGCTCGCCATCCTCGTGTACGTGGCGTTCCGCTTCGACTTCAAGTTCGGACCGGGCGCGCTGGTGGCG
>CAZDSB010000067.1:0-8216 GCA_964507515.1 uncultured Myxococcaceae bacterium | reverse complement strand
CTCCCGTCGAAGACGATGCGGCCGCCGTCGGGATCCATCAGGCCGATGAGGCACTTGAGGAGCACGCTCTTGCCCGCGCCGGAGCCGCCGATGACGGCGAGGGTCTCGCCGCGGCGCACCTCGAGCGACAGGTCGTCAAAGACGATCTTTGGACCGAAGGCCTTCTGGAGGCCCTCGAAGCGGATCAGCGTCTCGTCGGGCGCTGGCGTGGCGGCGGTGGCGGTCACGTGATGGTGAGGAGAAGCTTGGTCAGGAAGAAATCGGCGAGCAAGACGGCGACCGACGAGACCGCGACGGTCTGGGTGGTGGCGCGTCCTACCCCCTCGGTTCCGCCCTCGACGTTGAGCCCCTTGTAGCAACCCACCACCGCGATGATGAGACCGAAGACCACCGACTTGCCGACGCCGGAGAGGAAGTCGCTCTCGTCCACCGTGTCGAGGGCGGAGGTGAAGAACTGGGCGAAGGAGATGTCGTACTCGAACTTGGTGACCCAGGCTCCGGCGAGGAATCCGGTCACGTCCGCGAGGACGGTGAGCATGGGCATCACCACCAGGCAGGAGTAGACCCGGGGGACGACGAGCTTCTTGATCGGATCCGCGCCGAGCGCGCGCACGGCGTCGACCTGCTCGGTGACGGTCATGGACCCGAGCTCGGCGGCGATGCCGCTGCCGATGCGTGCTCCCACGGTGAGCGCGGTGAGCACCGGAGCCAGCTCGCGGAACAGGGTGAGGACGACCACCTTGCCCACCGTGTGCTGGACCCCGAACCGGGCGAGGAAGAACCCGAACTGGATGGCGATGACCAGCCCGGCGAAGGCAGCGGTGAGCGTGCCGATGGCGACCGACCGCGCCCCCAGCGACTCCACCTGATACACGACGGCGCCGAGGCTGGACGGCGGCTGGAGCCCGCGGGCGAGCGCCCGCCCGCCGAGGACGAACATCCCGCCGAGCTGCTGGAGGCCGCGGCGGAGCTTGTCCCGGAAGGGGATAAGGCTCTCCAGCTCCTGGCCGACGATGTCCGCCAGGGACTCGCGGTCCGATTCCTCCGAGCTGTACTCGCCGTCGGGGGCCGTCACTTCACACGCTCCGTGCCGAACCCCTGCACCAGTCTGGCGAGCGCCTGTGATTGCTGGTCATAGGCGCCGTTCGGGCTGGTGTAGGTGAAGTCGTAGATGCAGCCGTCCTTCTTGAGCGTCCACAGCCCGAGCTCCACCGGAACGCCGTCGAGTTTCGCGCGCCAGCGGGAGTAGAGCGCAGCGCGTCCGTCGAGCATCTCCTCGCGCTCCTCGATGCGCTCGGCCTGGGTGAAGCCCACCATCTGCTGCCGACGCAGCGCCGTGAGGGAGGCCTCCTGGTAGTCCGAGCACATCGAGCTCACCGACAGCGTGTGACCACTGGAGTCTCGCACCCAGGCGACGTCCACGTCTCCGAGCGACACCCGCCGCCAGTCGGATCCGGGCTCTCCGAACCTGTACCGGGTCCGCTCGGTCACGACCTCACCCGATTGAGGACCCTGGCGGACCTTCACCCCCGAGCAGGCCGGCAGGCCCAGGGCGCCGAGCAGCAGAGCAGCCACGAGACGGGTCGGCACGGGTACGTCGAGACCTTCCCACAGGCGGCCCGGGCAGTTGCACTCTTTCGCGGGAGGTGGCGGAAGTGTTGACTCTGCACGCCCGTTCAGGCAGGGTAAGAACCCGCTTGGAGAGCGTCCAGCGGAGGGCACGATGGAAGAGCTGACGGGCCGACAGCGAGAGATCCTCCACTTCATCGTGCGCCAGACGGAGGAGCGCGGCTTCCCGCCGACCATCCGTGAGATCGGCGAGGAGATGGACATCCGCTCCACCAACGGGGTGAACGACCACCTCAAGGCGCTGGAGCGCAAGGGCTACCTGCTCCGGGGAGAGCAGCAGTCGCGGGCGCTCGTGCCAACGAAGCGGGCGCGCCTCGTCCTGGGGATGGGGGCGCCACGCCGGGACTCGGGGATGATCGAGGTCCCGCTGCTGGGGAAGGTGGCGGCGGGCGCACCGCTGCTGGCGGTGGAGAACGTCGAGGACTCGGTCCGGATCGACAGCTTCCTGCTGGGAGGCACCGGCAAGGAGGTCTTCGCCCTGCGGGTGAAGGGCGACTCGATGGTGGACGACGGGATCCACGACGGGGACTACCTCTTCGTGCGGAAGACGGCCACGGCGCGCGAGGGTGAGATCGTCGTCGCGCTGATTGAGGACGAGGCGACCTGCAAGCGCTTCTATCCCGAGGGCGACCGGATCCGCTTCCAGCCCGCCAACAAAACGATGGCGCCGATCTTCGTCCACCGCTCGCAGTTCCGGTCGACGATGATTCTGGGGCAGGTGGTCGGGGTGTACCGGAAGGTCCACTGAGGGCTGAGCCGCCGTCAGCGGCAGCATTCCGCCTGTTGCCGAACTAGAGCCGTATTTCCGGCCGGCGGAGGCCGTTCCCGTCATCGACCCTCGGACCCAAGTGGGGTGTCGCCTGCAAGGGCAAGGTGGGATCACCACAGGCGGGACGGACGGGCTGTCCCGGCTCGCCCAGGAGCCGCAGAAGCTCCAGCACCACACCGAGGAGACCGAGCCCGCCAGTCATCAGTGGAAACCGGACGACCAGCCAAGAGAGAAACGGCAGGCCCAACCCGATGAGGAGCACAGCCAGACCGAGCTGGGGAAGCACATCGTCCATGACCAGCGTGTGGTTCAACCCCTGGCAGGGATCAGATCTTCCCGCTGGTCCGGAGGGCACACGGTTCCGGACTCGGCCGGCACGGAGCTCTGGGGGTTCTTCGGCTCACTCCCTGCGCTCGAGTGATCTGATCACCCTGCACGGGTTCCCCGCGGCCAGCACATCCTCCGGAACGTCGCGGGTGACGACGCTGCCGGCGCCGATCACCGCTCGAGCGCCGATGCGCACGCCGGGGAGGATCAGCGCGCCGCCACCCACCCACACGTCGGAGCCGATGTCGATCGGCTTGCCCATCTCCTGGTGCCGCCGGAGGGCCGCATCGAGCGGATGCGTCGCGGTCAGGATCTGCACCGCGGGACCGAAGAGGGTGAAATCGCCGATGCGCACCTGGCACACGTCGAGCACCACGCAGCTGTAGTTGAAGAAGACCCGCTCCCCGAGCTCGATGTTGCTTCCGTAGTCGCAGAAGAACGGCGGCTGCATCCAGACGGTGTCCCCTCCCCGCGCGAGGAGCTGGCGGAGGATGGCGCGCCGGCCCTCGAGCTCGGTCTCGCAGGAGGCGTTGAGAGCCCCGCACAGCTCGCGGGCGCGGACGCGCGCGGCAGCGAGCTCCTGATCCATCGGATCGTACAGCTCGCCGGCCAGCATCTTCTCGCGTTCCGTCCGCATGCCGGGACGAGTATCAGGAACGCGTTCAGGACGCCGGAGGCGGACCGAGGAGCTCGAGCGGATCGACCGGCGCTCCGTCCTGCCGCACCTCGAAGTGCAGGTGCGGTCCGCTGGTCTTGCCCGACTCGCCTACCGTGGCGATCACCTGACCTTCCCGGATCTGCTGCCCGGTGCGGACGCGGAGATCGCGGTTGTGCGCGTAGACCGTCACGAGCCCATGAGCGTGCTCGATGATCACCAGGAGGCCGTAGCCCTGCTGCGGACCCGCGAAGAGGACCGATCCTTCCCCGGCGGTCCTGACCGGGGTGCCCGCCGGAGCCGCCAGGTCGATGCCGTCGTGCGGTGACCTCCCCTTTCGCCCGAACCGCGCGTAGAGCACGCCGCGGAGCGGCCACTGGAGCTGTCCCGAACCACGGCGCACGCTCGCGACCGGCGCCTTCGTCACCTGCGAGGGTGGCATCGCGCCGAGCACGCTCGACTCGATCCGCCCTGGGCCTCGCCCATCCCGGCCGGCGGGCGGCGCCGCGCGACCGGACGCGGAGGGACCATCCTCCCCTGCTCGCGCCGAGCCGGAGCTCTCCGCGGGCACCCGGGAGTCGTCCGTGACAGCCACGGGACCGAGCGCCCCCGCCGACTTTCCGGCAGCGTCGAACGCCGCGGCCAGCGCAGGCGGGAGGACGTGCCCGTCGGCGCTCTCGGCCTCGGACAACGGCGGAGACGGGGCGTCGGACGTGCCCTTCCCGGCCGGAGCCGGCACGATCAGCACCTGCCCCACGGAGAGCGGCGCCGTGACCGCGATCCCGTTCATCTCGGCCAGGGCTCCAGGGGTGACCCCCAGGCCGCGGGCGATCCGGTACAGCGTCTCGCCGGCGGCCACCCGGTGGGCGCCGGGCGCGGGCGTGGACTGAGACGCCGCCGGAGCCTGCGGGCGCACGTCCACCAGGTCCGGCTCGGCGTGGGCTGGAGCGAGCACCACCCGCGGACCGTCCGGGGTCATGCGCCGCGGGGCGGGCAGGTCGTCGGTGCGGAGCGAGGTGCGATGGCCGGGGCGCTCGCCGGTCGCCGGCGTTCCGCAGCCCAGCACCACCGCGCAGAGGCAGAGCACACCGGTGGCGCGCCGCCGAGCGGCCGTGACCGCCACGGTCCGGGTGGGAGCCCGAGGGACCAGGGAACACGCCTCCAGTGGACAGGTGTACCCCGGAACCCCGGGGACATCAGATTTTCGCCGAGCCCTTGCGCTCGAAGCCATCCACCGGCCAGCGCACCAGGTCCTCCATCCGCTGCAGGTCGGTGAGGTCGAGGAGCACCGGCGTCACGGAGATGAGCTGCTCGTCCAGCACGGCGTTGCAGTCGCTCCCGGGCAGCTCCTCGTGGGAGTACTCGGTGCCGCCGATCCAGTAGTACCGGCGACCGCGCGGGTCCCGGTTCTCCACCACCTGGTTCCCGTAAGTGTGCCGGCCCAGCCGGGTCACCGCCCAGCCCCGCGGCTCGGTCGCCCCCGGGACGTTCACGTTCAGGAGCAGCCGGGGCGGGAGCGGCTGCGAGAGCGCCGCGTGGGTCAGCGAGCGCGCGAACCGCGCGGCGTGGGAGAAGTCAAGCCCCCGCCCGCGGGCCACGAGGCTGAAGGCGATGGCAGGGACGCCGAGCAGGGTCGCCTCCATCGCCGCCGCCACCGTGCCGGAGTAGACGACGTCGTCCGCCATGTTCGGGCCGTGGTTGATGCCCGAGACGGCCAGACCTGGTGGCTCGTCCTTCATCAGGTGGTGGATGGCCAGGTAGGCGCAATCGGTGGGAGTGCCGTCCACCGAGAACCAGCGCTCCTTCACCTTGCGGATCCGCAGCGGTCGGGTGAGCGAGATGGCGTGCGAGGCGGCGCTCTGCTCGTGCTCGGGCGCCACCACCCACACCTCGCCGAGCGGCTCGACCGCCTCCACCAGTGCGGCGATGCCCGCCGACCCGACTCCGTCGTCGTTGAGGACCAGGATGCGGATGATCAGCTCCGGCCGCGCCCGAACGTGCTCCGGCCCGGATAGCGCGCCCCGGCGCCGAGCGACTCCTCGATCCGGAGGAGCTGGTTGTACTTGGCGACGCGGTCGCTGCGCGAGAGCGAGCCGGTTTTGATCTGCCCGCAGTCCAGCGCCACCGCCAGGTCGGCGATGGTCACGTCCTCGGTCTCGCCGGAGCGGTGGCTCATCACCGATCGGTAGCCGGCCCGGTGCGCCATCCGCACCGCGGCGATGGTCTCGGTCAGCGTGCCGATCTGGTTCACCTTGATGAGGATGGCGTTGGCCACGCCACCGTCGATGCCGCGAGCCAGCCGCTCGACGTTGGTCACGAAGACGTCGTCGCCCACCAGCTGCACCGAGCTCCCGAGGGCACGGGTGAGGGCCGCCCAGCCATCCCAGTCGTCCTCGGCCATCCCGTCCTCGATGGAGACGATGGGGTACTTGCGGATGAGCTGCTCGTAGAAGCCCACCAGCCCCGCGGCATCGTACGACTTGCCCTCGCCCTTCAGGGTGTAGCGCCTGCTCTTGCCGTCGAAGAACTCGCTCGCCGCCACGTCGAGCGCGAGCGCCACGTCCTTGCCCGGGGAGTAACCAGCGGCGGAGATCGCCTCGGTCACCAGGACCAGCGCCTCCTCGTTGGTGGGCAGGTCGGGGGCGTAGCCGCCCTCGTCCCCCACCCCGGTGGCCAGCTTGCGCGCCTTCAGCCCCTTCTTGAGCGCGTGGAAGACCTCGGCGCCGGTGCGAAGTGCCTCGGCGAAGGTGGGCGCACCCACCGGGACGATCATGAACTCCTGGAAGTCCACCCGGGTGTCGGCGTGTGCGCCGCCGTTGAGGATGTTCATCAGCGGCACGGGCAGCGTCCGCGCCTGTGCCCCGCCGACGTAGCGCCAGAGCGGAAGCCCGGTGGCCTGCGCCGCCGCGTGCGCCGTCGCCAGCGAGACGCCGAGGATCGCGTTCGCGCCGAGCTTGCCCTTGCTGGGGGTGCCGTCGAGGTCGAGCATCCGGGCGTCGACCGCGGTCTGGTCGAGGGCGTCCATGCCCACCACTGCCGGGGCGATGACGTCGCGGACGTTGACGACGGCCTTCCGGACTCCCTTGCCGCCGTAGCGACCCGGCTCGCCGTCACGCAGCTCGATCGCCTCGTGGGCGCCTGTGGACGCGCCGGATGGAACGGCGGCGCGACCGACGTCACCCCCGTCGAGCGTGACCTCGACCTCCACCGTGGGGTTTCCGCGGGAGTCGAGGATCTCGCGGGCGACGATGTCGATGATCTCGGTCATGCCCGCGCCTTGTACGCACCCTCGGGGAGCGCGGGCAAGGACGGCGACGCGCCGGAGGCGCCCAGCGCTCCGGCCGGGCCTGGTGAGCCCGGCGAGGAAGCCGAGACCGACGCGTGACGGCGCACCCGAGGAGTGAGCGGCGGAGGCGTGCCTCGAGGCACGTCGAGCAGCGGAGCGACGAGGCTGCGCGTCGCAGCGACAGAATCGGCCTCCGCAGAGATCAGCACGCCCCGGTCGGAGCGCTAGTGGAGGTTGCGGAGGTCGATGACGACGACGCCGCGCTTCGGCTTCTCCTCGCGGCCGTCCTCGTCGCTGCGGCGCACCGGGCGCTCGCGGTCATCGGGGGCCGGAAGGGGCAGCTCCACCGCCGGTCGCTCGCGCTCGTCGCGCTCCCGCCGATCGCGGCGGTCGACCTGGTCGATGACGAAGCTGTCGAGCATTCGGCGTCTCCAAGAGGCCGATCGATGCGCCGGCCTTCGCCTCTCATTGTAATGCCTGAGTCCCCCCCCGCAAGGGTCGCGCCGGGACCTGCGCCGGCTATCGCGTCTCTGCCCTTTTCTTGAATGCTTCCAGCAGCTTGGGCAGCGACTGGTCCACCAGCATGTTCACGATGGACCGTGGTACCAGGGGACCCACTCCCACCTCGATGGTGTACGTGGCGCGCGTCTTCCCCTCGGGCGTGGGCTCGAGTGTCCAGCTGCCGTGGTTGTCGCGCATCAGCTCGCCTTTCACGAACGTCCAGCGCACCGTTCGCGGCCGCTCTTCCACGTGGTGGAGGGTGTAGCGGATGCGCTTCACGATGTCGGCGACGTAGTCCACGTCGACCGCGTTTCCCTTCCGTTCCTTGCTCCGGGCCTCCTTCACTTCGGGGAGGAACTCGGGGTAGCGGTCGTAGTCGACGATGACGTCGAAGAGCTTCTCCGGCGGTACGTCGATGACGATGCTCCGGCTGGCTCCAGGCATGGTCAGCGTCCGCCCGCCTGACGAGAGAAGTACTCCGGCTTCTTCTCGAAGCGATGCTGGGCCTGGACGTACCGGATGGTGCCGGTCTTGCTCCGCATGACGACCGACCAGGTCTCGGCGCCTCCGCCGAGGAAGCGCACGCCGCGGAGGAAGTCGCTGGTCGTGACGCCGGTCGCGGCGAACATCACCTCGCCCTGCGCCAGCTCCTCGGCGGTGTAGATGCGATCGAGGTCGGTGATGCCCATCTTCCGGGCGCGGACGATTTCCTCGTCGTTGCGCGTCCTGAGCCTGCCCTGCATCTCGCCGCCGACCGACTTGACCGCGGCGGCGGTGATGACGCCCTCGGGTGCTCCGCCGATTCCCATCAGCACGTCCACGCCGGTCTCCGGAAAGCAGGTGGCCACTCCGCCGGCCACGTCACCGTCCTCGATGAGCCGGATGCGTGCACCGGCGGCGCGGACCTCGCGGATGAGCGCCTCGTGCCGGGGACGGTCGAGGATGACGACCGTGAGGTCTCCGGGATCGCGGCCCAGCGCCCGGGCGATGGCGCGCAGGTTGTCGGTGGGGCTCTTGCGCATGTCGATGACCCCGCGCGCCTGCGGCCC
>CAZDSB010000066.1:0-8344 GCA_964507515.1 uncultured Myxococcaceae bacterium | reverse complement strand
CCACCTCGCGACGGGTCACGTCGCCGGTACTCCCGAGCACCTCGGGGCATCCCGAGCCCCCGCTCAGGCGCCATGAGGACGCAGAATCTGCGCGCTAATTGATATTGACTTTGACTCGCAAAATCTGCTCTGCCGGGTCCGTGCGGTCCGCGCCCCTGCTCGCCCTGGTCCTGATGGTCACCCTTCCGATGGGTGGTGCAGCAGCGCGCGCCGATGAGTCGGTGCCAGCCCGGCTCGAGCGCAGCGTCTACGCGATGGGGACCCGGCTGAGCATCGAGGCCGAGGGGCCCTCGTCGGACGTCCTCCAGCGGGCGACCGAGGCCGCCTTCCGGGAGTCGGAGCGCATCGAGGCGGCCTGCTCGACCTGGCGGCCCGACTCGAGCTGGAGCCAACTCAACCAGGCCCGGGGGGCCGAGGTCGCCCTGGATCGAGAGTGGCTGGACCTCCTCTCCACGGTCCTCTCGTGGACCCGGCGGACGGAGGGTGCCTTCGACCCGGTGCTCGGCGCACTGCTGCAGGCCTGGGGAATCCGGACCGGGGGGCGCACGCCGTCCGCGGACGAGATCGCGCGGGCGCGTGCTGCCTCCGGAGCGAGGCTGCTGTCCATCGACCTCGACCGGGGCGTCGCACGGCTGGGCAACCCCGAGGCCTCGCTGGACGAGGGCGGCTTCCTCAAGGGCTACGCGCTGGACCGGATGGCCCGCGCGCTCGAGGCCGGCGGTGTCCGCGACGCGTTGCTGGATTTCGGGGGACAGCTGCTCCTCATCGGCCGCCCTCGCCCCGTGGCTCTCTCGGCGCCGGACGACCGGCATCGCCCCACGCTTCGCTTCGTCCTTGCTCGCGGCTCGCTGAGCTCGAGCGGAACCTCCGAGCACGGCAGGCACATCCTCGATCCGAAGACGGGCCTCCGCTCTGCCGCCTGGGGGAGCGTCTCGGTCGTCGCGGCGGACGGGCTCACCGCCGACATCCTCTCCACCGCGCTGTTCGTGCTCGGGCCCGAGCGCGGGGTCGCCTGGGCGGACGCGCACGACGTCGAGGCGGTGTTCCAGCGCCCCGGTCGCCCTCCGCTCCGGAGCCGGCGCGCGCGCGAGCTCGACCTGCACTCCGCTTACCGCGAGACCCCTGGATGAACGTCCTGACCCGGATTTCCCTGACCGTGCTGCTCCTGCTCTCCGCGTCAGTGCGGGCGCAGGGCCAGCCCGATGCAGGGACGAGCAACGCGGCCCTCCAGCAGGAGGTCGACGAGCTGCGGCGCCGGGTGGAGATCCTCGGCGAGGAGCTGGAAGCCCAGAGGACCGGCTCTGCGCCAGCGGTCCCGGCCTCCGGAGACATGCTGGAGCGCGGACGGCTCCTGGGCCTGTCGCCGGCCGCGAGCAAGGTGTACCAGAAGGAGGGACTGTCCATCGGGGGCTACGGCGAGACCGTGCTCACCTTCTACGGCGGGAATCTCCAGGACGGCACCGCCGCGCCGGTGGACAACATCGCCGACACGCTGCGTGCGGTCCTCTACGTCGGCTACAAGTTCAACGACTGGCTGGTGCTGAACTCGGAGTTCGAGTTCGAGCACTCCGGTTTCTCCGACGAGCACCCCGAGGGCGAGGCGATCGTCGAGTTCGTCTACCTCGACTTCCTCGTCGCGAAGGCTTTCAACATCCGCGCGGGCAACATGCTGCTGCCGGTGGGGTTCATCAACGAGCTGCACGAGCCGCCCACCTTCCTCGGCGCCTACCGACCCGCCCTGGAGAACGAGGGCGGCCTCATCCCCACGACCTGGCACGAGATCGGAATCGGCTTCCACGGGGAGCTGCCGCTGAACCTGAACTACCGGCTGTACCTGGTGAACGGGCTCAACGCCTCTGGCTTCAACGCCGAGGGCAACGGAGGCATCGGCGGTGGGAGGCAGGATGGGCACCAGGCCATCGCCAACAAGTTCGGGCTCGCCGCCCGACTGGACTGGCACGCGCTGCCGGGGCTGTTCATCGGAGCGAGCTTCTACGGCGGCGACTCGCAGCAGACCCACGACGCGACCGCGATCTGGACGACCATGGTCGAGGCCCACGCCGAGTTCCGGAGCCACGGCTTCCAGGCACGCGCCATCTACGCCCGGGTGACGAACAGCGGCGACGGGCTGGCCGCGCTGGGCAGCGACGCGCAGGCCTTCGGCACCGGAACAGTCCAGTCCGGCGGCTACGTCGAGGCCGGCTTCGACGTCCTCTCGCTGATCCCTTCCACGCGGATGTCGCTCATCCCATTCGCGCGCTACGAGCGCTTCAACACGCAGGTCGCCGTCGCTCCAGGCGCCGCGGTCGACCCGGCGAACCTCCAGACGAATGTCTACCTGGGGGCGAACTACAAGCCCATTCCCCAGGTGGCGCTGAAGATCGACTACGACATCCGGACCAATGCCGCGCGCACCGGACGCAACCAGCTCAACTTCGCGCTGGCCTACCTGTTCTGAGGTGCGCGCGTGGATTCGCTACCTCCTCGCCGGTCTGCTGCTCCTCGCGGGGAGCACCGCCAGGGCGGCGGACCATCTGACCCAGACCGAGGCGCTGGCCCTGGTGTTTCCCGGGGCGACGCTGGAGCGCAAGGAGCACTTCCTCACCGAGGAGCAGCGCCAGAAGATCCAGGACCTCTCGAAGGTGGAGGTGAAGTCGCGCTACGTCGTGTCCTACGAGGCCCGGAAGGGGACGGAGCTCCTCGGGGTGGCCTTCTTCGACACCCACGTGGTGCGTACCCAGCAGGAGACGGCGATGGTGGCCATCTCCCCGAAGGGGATCATCCTCCGCGTCGAGGTGATCCGCTTCCTGGAGCCCGAGGAGTACGCGGCGCCGCAGCGCTGGAAGGATCAGCTCAAGGGCCAGTCACTCTCCCCGAAGCTGTCCCTGAAGGCGGACATCCGGCCGCTCAGCGGGGCCAGCCTCACCGCCCAGGCGCTGGTGGACGCGTCGCGGCGGGCGCTCGCCGAGTTCGAGGTGCTGGGACCGAAGGCGCCGCCATGAGGGTGCTGGAGCGCTGGTCGCTTCGCATCGGCTTCGTGGTCGGCGTGCTCACCGGGGTGGTCTACGGCTGGGTGAGGTACCTCGGCCCGGTGAAGGGAGAGTTCGGGCAGGAGCCGAGCCCGTGGCAGCCCTTCTGGCAGCACGCGCACGTGCTCGCGGCTCCGGTGCTCCTCTTCGCGCTGGGCATCGCCGTCCGGGGCCACGTCCAGGGGATGCTCGGCCACGGGGTCCAGCGCGGCCGGCGCAGTGGTCTGGTGCTGCTCACGCTCGTTGGTCCGCTCGTCCTCGGCGGATACGCGGTGCAGGTGGTGACCGCCGTCGGTCTCCGGAACGCCCTTGGCTGGATCCACGCCGCGCTGGGAGCGCTGTTCGCGGCGCTGTACGCCATCCACTGGGCGAAGCCTCGGGACACCCGCGCCTGATCGGCTCGCCGGAGCTCGTCAGGAGCCTGGCGGGCAGCGGAACGCCGCGCCGGTCAGCGTCGCCCCGGAGACGGCGCCGCCCGTCTGCCGGAGCGTCACGGGCGAGAGGAAGATGTGCGTCGCACCGCGGTGCGCGGCGCGCTCCATCGCGTCGGCCATTGCCCGGGAGGCGAGCTCGTCCGGCGTCTCGGGGGTCGAGCCCCTCCCGCTGACCTCCGCCTCACCGATGACGGTACCGAGGTTCTGGCAGAGGGGTCCGGGCACGCCGCTCACCGGAATGACCCGCTGGGCCTCCGGCGACGGCGAGGTCGTCGCGCAGCCGAGGAGCCACGAGCCGAGCGCGAGCAGCAGCACCGCCGGGCGGCCGTCGAGGTTCACCGGTCGGCGGCTCCTCATCCGCGTGGGGGTAGCTCGTCGCCCTCGAAGTCCACCTCGTCCACGTAGCACCAGCCCCAGTCCTCGCCCCGCTCCATCGACTGGACGATGGGGTGCTGGGTCTCGTGGAAGTGCTTCGTCGCGTGCCGGTTGGGGCTCGAGTCGCAGCAGCCGACGTGACCACAGGAGAGGCAGAGGCGGAGGTGGACCCAGCGTCCGCCCATCTTCAGGCATTCCTCGCAGCCCTTCGGGGTGCGCGGGTGGACCGGCTTCAGCTCCTGGACGTGCGTGCACTCGGCCATGGTGGGCGGCGAGCCTGCTCGGGCCAGGCGGCGGGGTCAATCGGAGCCGGCGGGTTTCGTCGTCGGCGCGGGGGCGCCTTCTTCCTCTGGCCGTGCCTCGGGCTCGGCGTGGTGCGTCGCGTGGGAAACCGCGGGCCGATCGAAGCCGCCCTTCCAGCGGACACTGGGAGATGCCTCCGCGGATTCCCGGTACGCCTCGATGGGGCCGCCGTAGAAGACCTTGACGGTCTCCAGCGAGCCGCGGCCGTGCCGGAGCCAGACGCCTCGCTCGTCCACCCGGTCCACCTCGATGAAACTCACCTTCCACTCGTGGATGCCGTGCTCGAGCGCGAGCGAATGGTCGCCGACCTCGCAGACGCGGCCCAGGGGAGCTCCGTCCATCGCCATCACCGTCATGCCCTCCCGGATGCGGTGCTCGAGGACCTCGTTCGATTCGTCACTCATGCTTGCCTCCATCGCCGCGCCCGGGGGCCTTCGCAGCCCGCGGGCTCGACTCGTCGTCGGGCTCCTCCACGAGCACCTCGTCCTCCACCAGCATCGGCGCGATCCCCTCTCCGACGTACGGGATGACGCGGCCCTCGGCATGCTCGTGCGGGTGGGGCGCGGTGCCGGTGCCTCGAGTGACCGGTGGAGCGGGAGCCGCGGCCGGCATCGAGGGCTCACCCGCCCTCCCGGGGTTGTTCCGCGAGAGGCCGTGGCGGTTCTCCACCGCCGCGCGGGAAATCGCCGTGCGGTCCAGCCGGAGGTGGACGCCGTCGTCGCGAACGTCCTCCACGTCGGTGTAGGGGAACCCGTACTCCCTGGCGAAGAAGAAGCCCTTCTCCACGTAGAGGCCCGCGTCGTCGACCGAGACCACCTTCCCGAGCTTTCCGCCGTCTCGGGTGAAGACGGTCATTCCTTCCGCAACTCGCTTCCGCGCGTCCATCGGCGCCTCCGGGGTCTCTCCTCACCTGGGAGGTGGGCAGGGTGGGGCCTGGAAACAACCGTGCCGGCGTCTCGTGCGTGGCACGCATGGAGCCCATCGGGCGCGCGGTCGTTGCGCTCGGTCGCTCTCCCGGGCATACCCGAGGACAAGCCATGACCTCCGATTCCTTCAAGACCAGAGGCAGCTTGCAGGTCGGCGGCAAGACCTACGAGGTCTTCTCGCTGGACGTGCTGGCCAAGTCGAATCCCGCCGTCCGGCAGCTTCCAGTGTCGCTGCGCGTGCTCCTGGAGAACCTCCTGCGGCACGAGGACGGACGGGTGGTGAAGCGGGAGCACGTGGAGAAGATGCTGGCCTGGAACCCGAAGGCGGCTCCGGACACGGAGATCTCCTTCCACGTGGCGCGGGTGCTGCTCCAGGACTTCACCGGCGTGCCGGCGGTGGTCGACCTGGCGGGGATGCGCGAGGCGCTGGCTGCGCTCGGAGGCGACCCGAACAAGATCAATCCCCGGAACCCGGCGGACCTCGTCATCGACCACTCGGTGGTGGTGGACCAGTTCGGGACGAGTGGCAGCTTCCAGGCGAACGCCGAGCTGGAGTTCGACCGCAACCGGGAGCGCTACGCGTTTCTGCGCTGGGGGCAAGGGGCCTTCCGCAACTTCCGCGTCGTTCCGCCCGACACCGGCATCTGCCACCAGGTGAACCTCGAGTTCCTCGCTCAGGTCGTCTTCCAGGACGGCAAGCGCCTGTTCCCCGACACGCTGGTGGGAACCGATTCCCACACGACGATGGTGAATTCGCTCGGGGTGGTGGGCTGGGGCGTGGGGGGCATCGAGGCGGAGGCGGCGCTGCTGGGCCAGCCGCTGACCATGCTCA
Organism: uncultured Myxococcaceae bacterium; assembly: GCA_964507515.1. GTDB lineage: Bacteria > Myxococcota > Myxococcia > Myxococcales > Myxococcaceae > RPRB01. Next base: position 2,445 of record CAZDSB010000066.1, on the reverse strand, counting down.
TCCCGCAGGTCGTCGGCTTCCGGCTGAGCGGGAAGCTTCCTGCCGGCGCGACTGCGACCGACCTGGTCCTCACCGTCACCCAGATGCTCCGGAAGAAGGGGGTGGTGGGGAAGTTCGTCGAGTTCTTCGGCCCCGGCATCTCCGGGCTGTCGCTCCCGGACCGCGCCACCATCGCCAACATGGCGCCCGAGTACGGCGCGACCATCGGCTTCTTCCCGGTGGACGGCGAGACGCTCTCCTATCTCCGCTTCACCGGCCGGCCGGCGGCGCAGGTCGAGATGGTGGAGGCGTACTGCAGGGCCCAGGGGCTCTTCCACACGCCGGACGCGCCCGAGCCGGTGTTCTCGGACCTGCTCTCGCTGGACCTGGCCACCGTCGAGCCGAGCCTGGCCGGGCCGAAGCGCCCCCAGGATCGGGTGCCGCTGAAGGACGCGAAGCAGATCTTCCAGAAGAACCTGGTGGAGATGGTGAACACCGCCGGGCCGCAGGACGACGACGCTTCCCCCGCGGGTGGAAAGGCGGCGGCGCCGAAGGCAGCCACCGGTCAGTCACGTCTCGCGGAGAGCGCGACCATCAACCAGGGCACCCTGAGCTACCGGATCCAGCACGGGGCGGTGGTCATCGCGGCCATCACCTCCTGCACCAACACCAGCAACCCGGCGGTGCTGCTCGCGGCGGGGCTGCTGGCGAAGAAGGCCGTCGAGCGCGGGCTGGGCACGAAGCCGTGGGTGAAGACGTCGCTCGCGCCGGGCAGCAAGGTGGTGATGGACTACCTGCGCTCGGCGGGCCTGGTCCCGTACCTCGAGGCGCTCGGCTTTCACCTGGTGGGCTACGGGTGCACCACCTGCATCGGAAACTCCGGACCGCTGCCAGAGCACATCTCGAACGCGGTCACCGAGCACGACCTCGTGGTGGCGGCGGTGCTCTCGGGGAACCGGAACTTCGAGGGCCGCATCAACCCCTTCGTGCGGATGAACTTCCTGGCCAGCCCTCCGCTGGTGGTGGCGTATGCGATCGCAGGGGAGATGGACCTGGACCTGGTGAAGGAGCCGCTGAGCGTCGACCGCAACGGCAACCCGGTCCACCTGAAGGACATCTGGCCGTCGGACGAGGAGGTGCGCGAGGCGATCGCGGCGCACGTCAAGCCGGAGCAGTTCCGCAACCAGTACGCGCACGCGCTCGAGGGTGACGAGCGGTGGCGCAAGCTGACCGTCCCGTCGTCCGACACGTTCGCCTGGGACGACAAGAGCACTTACGTCCGCCGACCGCCCTTCTTCGAGAACCTCCCGAAGGAGCCGGCGCCGGTTCAGGACATCAAGGGGGCCCGGGTGCTCGCGCTGGTCGGCGACTCGGTGACCACCGACCACATCAGCCCCGCCGGGAACATCGCGAAGGCGAGCCCTGCGGCGCGGTACCTGATGGAGCAGGGCGTAGAGCCGAAGGACTTCAACTCCTACGGGAGCCGTCGCGGCAACCACGAGGTCATGGTCCGGGGCACGTTCGCGAACATCCGGCTCCGGAACCTGCTCGTGCCCGGAGTCGAGGGCGGCGTGACGGTGCATCACCCTACCCGCGAGCGGATGAGCATCTACGACGCGGCCGTGAAGTACGCGGCGGAGAAGACTCCGCTCGTGGTGCTCGCCGGCGCGGAGTACGGGACCGGCAGCTCGCGCGACTGGGCGGCGAAGGGAACGTTGCTGCTCGGAATCCGGGCGGTCATCGCCAAGAGCTTCGAGCGCATCCACCGGAGCAACCTGGTGGGGATGGGCGTGCTGCCGCTGCAGTTCGACGCGGGCGTGGATGCCTCCACCCTGGGCCTCACCGGCAAGGAGACGTTCGAGATCGGCGGTGTGGCCGAGGGGCTCGCCCCGGGCAAGCGGCTGACGGTGAAGGCCACGGGAGAGCAGGGGACGAAGGAGTTCACGGTGACCTGCCGCATCGATACGCCGAACGAGCTCGACTACTACAAGCACGGGGGAATCCTCCCGTTCGTGCTCCGGCAGCTGGCGAAGGGCTGAGGCTCCAGCGTTTCGGGGCGTCGGGATCCACCGAGACCGTTACCGCCTGAGGTGACGCGGTGTCGCGCGCGGAGCGCGGCCGCTGCTCGTTCCGGCCGGCCTGCGCGAGCTCCGCCGCTCCGGGGAATCACGGTCACGTTGCGCGACTCCGGGAGAACGGGGCCTGATCCAGGAAACACGCGTGCACGCGAATCCGAAACAGAATGGAACGCTCGCACGCCGGCTCGCCGTCAACTCGCCGGCCGAAACGTTCCCTGCGGTTTCCGTCCGGGCGTGTGAGGAGCCGCTTGGAACGGTCCCCGGCGCCCGATGGCGTGCGGCCTTCCCTCGACCCGTTCCATCAGGTTTCGCATCCGCCGTTCAGCGTCAGTTTGGAACGGTCGCACCGTGCCGAAAGGACCCTGGAAGCGACGAAGGGAACCCCGAT
>CAZDSB010000065.1:0-3377 GCA_964507515.1 uncultured Myxococcaceae bacterium | reverse complement strand
CCTCGCCGAAGCGGGCAACCCGGTCCCGGACGAACGCGCGCAGTGACCGCAGCGCCGCCGCCCGTCCTCCGGGACGCGCCTCGACCGGCGCCACCGAGTGGTCGAGCTCGAAGTCGTCCAGCGCCGCGAGCAGCTTGCCGGGGTCCGTCTCGGGCCTGAACCCGAGATCCACCTTCTCCGCGGCGGCCGCGTGCGCGGGCTCCTGCCCGCGGGGAAGCTTGCCGAGGTACTCGGGCCACAGCTTCCGGAGCTTCGGGCGGAGCGTGTAGGCCCCGAGCTGTCGCTCGGGGATTCGCTGCATGGGGACGACGCAGGAGGCGTCGACCGCGACGAGGGGAACCTCGAGCGCCCCGGCCGCGCCGCGGAGATGTCCGGGGATGATGAAGGCGGGAAACCAGTCGGAGACCACCGCCGCGGCCCGCTTTCCGAGCGCCGCGAGCCGGGGAACGTGCTGGCGAGGATTCCTGGGCAGCTCGAGCCAGTAGGGGACGCCGCGGGCCCGCATCGCCTCGCCCAGCTCGTCGAGGCCCTGCAGCACGAAGGCGTGTAGCCGGTCGGACGCGTGCGGGTAGTCCGGACGGAGCGCGTGGTAGCAGACGACGGGGAGGCCGAGCCTGTTCCCGAGGGCGATCGCCGCCTGCAGCGCGTGGTTGTGCGGCACGCGCTGGTTCACCATGCACCAGTAGAGGACGTACTCCCCTCGCGAAGGCAGGGGAGCGTCCCGGACGACACGGACCCGGGCGGGGTCGACTCCGATCTCGGTCCACGAGAAGCCGCTGGGCATCGAGCACCTGTCCAGTTCCCCGGGTATGCTGTACCGGTAGAACGGAGCATCCAAGGTATGGCCTTTCCGATTCACCGCCCACGCCGGCTGCGCCGCACAGAGGCCCTCCGGCGCATGGTCCGCGAGACCGAGCTTCGCCCCTCCGACTTCATCTATCCGCTCTTCGTCGTGGAGGGCCGGGGCGTCCGCAAGCCGGTCCCCTCGATGCCCGGCATCGACAACCTGTCGGTGGACCTGGCGGTCGAGGAGGCGAAGCGCGCCCGGGCGGTGGGCATCCCGTCCGTCATCCTCTTCGGCATCCCCGGCCACAAGGACCCGCGAGGAACGGGTGCCTGGGCCGAGGACGGCATCGTCCAGAAGGCGCTCCGGGCCTTGAAGGACTCGGTGCCGGAGCTCCAGCTCGTCGCGGACGTCTGCCTCTGCGAGTACACCGACCACGGCCACTGCGGCGTCATTCACGGCGGCGAGGTGGACAACGACCAGAGCCTCCCGCTGCTGGCCCAGATGGCGGTCTCCTGTGCCAGGGCGGGGGCGGACATCGTCGCCCCGTCGGACATGATGGACGGGCGCGTCGCCGCCCTCCGCACCGCGCTGGACGGGTCGGGCCTGTCCCGCACCCCCATCCTCGCCTACGCGGCGAAGTACGCCTCGGGCTTCTACGGGCCGTTCCGGGAGGCCGCGCAGAGCACGCCACAGTTCGGGGACCGCCGGGGCTATCAGATGGATCCGGGCAACGTCCGAGAGGCGCTGAAGGAGGTCGCGCTCGACCTCGACGAGGGCGCGGATCTGGTGATGGTGAAGCCCGCGCTCAGCTACCTCGACGTCATCACCCGGGTGAAGGAGCGCTTCGATGTCCCCGTCGCGGCGTACAACGTGTCCGGTGAGTACGCGATGGTGAAGGCAGCCGCCGCCAACGGATGGATCGACGGTCAGCGCGTCATGATGGAGGTCCTCACCTCCATCAAGCGGGCCGGGGCCGACCTCATCCTCACCTACCACGCGGTGGAAGCCGCCGAGCTCCTGAACTCGTGACCCGCGCGCGCAAGGGCAGGAGCAGGAGCGCCGGGAGGCCTCCACCCGGGCCGGAGGCGCTCCACTACAAGGTCGTGGAGCTCTCGACGGTGGACGAGGGCAGCCTCGAGCGCACGGTGAACGTCTGGGTCCGTCAGGGGTGGCGGCTGGAGAACGTCCAGTTCGCCATGCGCGAATCCTCGAAGCGGCCGGCGATGGCGTTCGTCTTCTTCACCCGCGCCGACGGGGCGATGGCGGCAGAGACGGCCGCGGTGACCGAGAGCAAGACCCAGACCCGGGCGGTCGACGCCTGGAGCCGGCTGGCCGCGCTGGCCGCCGAGGGGGAGGAATCATGAGTCGGCTCCGAGCTCCCTTCGGCGCACCCAAGCTCCAGCTGGTCCCCGAGGACGGCATCCCCGAGTCGCCGTACCCGCGCTGCTCGTTCCTCCTGCGGGGGATGGCCCGGTTCGCGGACGTGGGCATCGCCTACGCGCTGGCGCTGGCCGCCGGACGGGCAGGCCTCGTGGTCGCGCTGCTCTACCTGCTCCTCGCCGACGGCGTCTTCCACGGGCAGAGCGTCGGCAAGCGCATCTTCGGGGTGAAGGCTGTCTTCCTGCCGATGCGGACCGACGCGCGGTTCCGGGACAGCACCCTCCGCAACGCGCCGCTGGCGCTGATCGTCCTGCTCCGGATGATGCCCGAGCCCCTCGGGCTCCGGGCCGGGCTGGCCGGGCTGCTGGTCATCTGCGCGGTCGAGGCCTGGAAGGCCTTGCGCGATCCGCTGGGCCGCAGATTCGGGGATGTGTGGGCGCAGACCCAGGTGGTGGACGGGAAGGTCGTCTCTGGCTCGCAGGCCCTCGCGCGCGCGCCGAGCGTGCCGGTGGGCCCGGAGCGCTGGATGACCGGAAACGCCGACCGCCGGACCACCCCGGGAGGACGCTGAACACGTGCGCATCGCGCTGACCTACAACCTCCGCCTCTCGGATTCCGAGGAGGAGGCGGAGTTCGACACCCAGCAGACCGTGGATGCTCTCGCCGGTGCCATCGACCGGCTGGGCCATCGCCTCGAGCGTTTCGAGGTCTCGGGGCCGGCGTCCCGCACCGTGGCGAGGCTGGAGGCCTACTCGCCCGACCTCATCTTCAACACCGCCGAGGGCAGGAGGGGGCGCTTCCGCGAGGCCTTCTATCCCGCGCTGTTCGACGAGCTGGGCTTCCCCTACACCGGCAGCGACGCCTACGCGCTCGCGGTCACCCTGGACAAGCAGCTCACCAAGCTGATGCTCCGGGACCACGACGTCCGGACGCCGGGGTGGCAGTACATCGAGAAGGTCGACGAGCTGAAGGCCTCGGCGCTGCGCTTCCCGGTCATCGTCAAGCCGAACTTCGAGGGAAGCAGCAAGGGCATCACCCAGGACTCCGTGGCGGAGACGGTGGCCGAGCTCGAGGAGAAGGTGGCGCGGGCGCTGGAGCGCTACCCGGCCGGCATCCTGGTCGAGGAGTACATCTCCGGGCGGGATCTCACGGTCCCGTACCTGGCCGCGGTGGAGAACGACTACGACGGCGTGCTCGCCCCGGTGGAGTA
>CAZDSB010000064.1:0-5646 GCA_964507515.1 uncultured Myxococcaceae bacterium | reverse complement strand
GAGCCGGGCGGGCTGCAGGGAGCCCTGGCCGAGCTGGGCGCAGTCATGCGCGGACGCCCGATGCGGTACACGCAGTACGCCGGTCGGAACCTCCGCGCCTCCTTCCGGCATCTCCTCTCGGAGCAGACGGTCGACCTCGTCCACTTCGACCACGTCCACGCGGCGCAGCTGCTTCCGGACGCCCGTGAGCTCGCGCCGCGAGCCCGGACCGTCATGGACGCCCACAACGTCGAGGCGCAGGTGGCCGAGCGGCTCGCCGAGGTCTCCCCCTGGCCCCTGAGCGCAGTCCTGCGACGGCAGGCCGCCGCCATCGCCCGGCTCGAGACCCGCACCGTCCGCGGGCTGGACGCGGTGCTCTCCTGCTCCGAGCTCGACGCCGCCGCCTTCCGCCGGGCCGGCGCGCGCGAGGTGCATCTCGTTCCCAACGGCGTGGAGCTGCGCGAGCTCCCGAGGGCGCGCGAGCCACGGGACACCGTCGCCTTCGTCGGCTCCTACGACTGGCGACCCAACGCAGACGCGGCGGTGGTCCTCGCGCGGGACATCTGGCCCCGGGTGCGGCAGGCGTGCCCCGGACTCCGCCTGGCCATCATCGGCCGCAACCCGCCGCCGGCGGTCAGGGAACTCGCCGCCGCTGACGTCGAGATCACCGGACGGGTGGACGACGTTGCGCCCTGGCTCCAGCGCTCCTTCGCGACGGCGATGCCGCTCCGGGCAGGCTCGGGCACGCGGCTCAAGGTGCTGGAGGCAGCGGTGGCCCGCGTTCCCATCGTCGCCACCCGCCTCGCGTCCGAAGGGCTGCCGTTCCGCGACGGGCTGCACCTCCTCCACGCCGAGTCGCCGGAGGAGTTCGTGAGGGCGCTCCTCCGGATCCGGCGTGAGCCCGGCCTCGCGGAGCGGCTCACCGATGCGGCCTCGCAGGTGGCGCAGGAGTACGACTGGCGGCGCATCGGCGCCACGCTGGTGGAGCTCTACCGCGCGTGGAGCAGCGGCGAGCGCGCCCGGCCCCGCGTGCTGTCCAGCGCCGGCTGATACAGCAGCTCTCGGTAGCGCCGTGCCATCGTGGTGGCCGCGTAGCGGGACTCGACGCGGCGCCGCCCCTCGGCCCCCACCGCGGCGCGGACCTTCGGGGAGGACAGGCGCTCCAGCGCCCGCCGCAGGGCGGAGACGTCGCCCGGCGGCACCAGGACTCCCGCACCGTCCGCGAGGACCTCCGGAAGCGAGCCCACCGCGCTCGCGACCACCGGCAACCCCGCCGCCATCGCCTCCAGCGCAGCCATGGGCAACCCCTCGGTGCGCGACGGCAGCGCGAGCACGTCGGCGGCGGCGAGCACCGACGCGACGTCGGGGAGGAAGCCCAGGAAGCGCACCTGCCCGGCGTCCGCCTCCGCCTCGAGCACGTCGCGGAGCGGCCCCTCCCCCGCCACGAGGAGCGTGAGGCCGGTGCCGCGCACGGCCCGGAGGAGCACCTCGGGCGCCTTCTCCGGGGAGAGACGCCCCACGAAGGCCACGACCGTGATGCCGGGCGAAAGCCCCAGCGCCGCTCGGGCCGATCCGCGCGCGGCCGCGGTCGGCAACGGGGGCACCCGGATGCCATTGGGGATGACGTGAACGCGCGTGCGCGGCGCCGCGGCGCGGATGCGTTCGGCAAGCGGCTCGGAGGTCGCCGCCACCGCCTCGGTGAAACGCGCGGCCCAGCGGGCCAGGCGCTCGTAGAACGCCACCCGGCTCCGGTGCCCGGTGTCGCCGTGGAAGGTGGCCACCACCGGTGCCCGGGCCAGTGTGCCGGCGGCGAGCGCGAGCACCAACGCCTTGTAGTCGTGGGCGTGCAGCAGGCAACCGCGCGCAAGGCGGACCAGCGGCCTCAGCGCCGAGGACGACAGCCTCCCCGGGGCCTCGAGTCGGGTCGCCGGGATGCCCAGGCGTCCGGCGGCGGCCCCGAGGGCGTCCTCTCGCCCCGGACGGACGAGGCTCACCACCGCCGGCTCGAACGGAGCCTCGGTCGCCGTCGCGAGCGCCAGGAGCGATCGCTCCGCGCCGTAGAGGCCCTGGCCCGACCGCACGTGCACGATTCGCGTCACGCGCGCACCGGAGTCGAGGCCCGCCACAGCCGGACGTACGCCTCGACCATCGCGTCCATCGAGAACGCGGCCACCCGGGCCCGCGCTGCCTCGCCCAGGGTCTTCCGGCGCTGCGGATCGCGCACCAGCCCGAGGAGCGCCTCGCCAAGGGCGTCCACGTCCTCCGGCGGGACGAGCACCGCCGTCGTCCCGTCCGGATGCAGCTCGGCCACAGCAGGCAGCGCGTGGGCGACGGTCGGGAGCGCGGCGGCCATCGCCTCGAGCATCGCCACCGAGCGCCCCTCGCGCCGGGAAGGCTGGGCGTAGACGTCCAGCCCGGCGAGGAGGTCCGCGGCCCCGTCGATTACCTCTCCGAGCAGGTGGGCCCGCGCGCCCAGCGGGGCGGCGGCCTGCCGGAGCGCGGCATCGAGCGCGCCCTTCCCGACCAGGACCAGATGGGCCTCGGGGACGTCGCGCAGCCTCCGGACCATCGCCTCGACCAGGAGGTCCGGTCCCTTCTCCGGATGCATGCGGCCGAGATAGCCCACCGCGACGGCCCCGGCGGGGAGGCCCATCCGGGTCCGGGCCCGGGCGCGCTGCTCCGGAGTGGCCGGTCCCGGGAGGGCCACGCCATTGCCGATGTTGACCACCGGGATGCCCCTCGGGACCCAGCCGAGGAGCTCGGTCCGTACCTCCGCCCCGCAGGCCACGAGCGCGCTGCTCAGCCGCGCACCCACCCGGGCTGCTCGTCGCTTCCGTCCCGACGGCGGCGAGAGCTGGTGGAAGGTGGCCAGGACGCGGGTCCGGGGACTGATCGCCCGCGCGGCCACCGCGTTCAGCCAGGGACCGAGGTCATGCGCGTGGGCCACCGCGGCGCCGGACAGCGCGTTGCCCAGACGGCGGACGGCCTCGACCGTCATGCCCCGGACCGGGCCGAGCGAGGTGACGGGAATGCCGGCCGCCTCGGCCCACGCGCGGACCGGTCCGTCCTCGCCGAAGGCGACCAGCGCGGAGTCCACCCCGAACGCCCGCGAGCGGGCCGCCAGGTCCACCACCAGCCGCTCCAGCCCACCGACCCCGAGGCCGTGGATGACGTGTGCCACCTTCACCGGTCGCGCTGCGGAGGGTGGGGACGCCCTGCCTGCCTGGCACCTCCCCGGGGACTTCGCCGGACGGCAGTTGCTCGGAGGGCGAAATTCTTCTCACATGGAGCGAAACGCCCTGCCATATCTGTTAAGTCACTGACCCTCCCATGGACGTCAGGAATGGCGGTTTGCACCCAGCTCCGGTGGTCTGGGTCGTGGACGATGACCGGGCAGTCTGCACGGCGCTGTCCCGGCTGCTCCGGACAGCCGCGCTCGAGGTGCTCGTGCTCCGCTCGGCGGCGGAGGTGCTGGACGCCCTCACCCGCTCCGCCCCCGACTGCGTGCTGCTCGACCTCTGGCTCCAGGATGCCTGCGGCCTCGATCTTCTCCACCGCTTCCAGCTCCACTCGGGCCAGGTGCCGGTCGTCTTTCTCAGCGCCGACGGGGACGTGCGCAGCTCGGTCCGGGCGATGAAGGACGGGGCGATCGACTTCCTGGAGAAGCCGGTGGAGGACGGGGCGGTGCTCGACGCGGTCATCCGCGCGGTCGCCCGCGGTCGGTCCTGGCGAGAGGCGCGGGCCTCCCGGGAGGAGGCCACCGGCAGGCTGTCGGCCCTCACCCCCCGCGAGCGCGAGGTCTTCTCGCTGGTCACCCTGGGAAAGCCGAACAAGCGAATCGCCGCCGAGCTCGGCACGACCGAGAAGACGATCAAGGTCCACCGCGGGCGCGTGATGTCCAAGCTCGGCGCCGAGTCGGTCGTCGACCTGGTCCGCCTCGCGCAGAAGGTGGATCAGCTCGCCGGCTGACGCGCGGTGGTCGAGGCTCCCCGCAGCTCCAGCGTTCCGCCGATGGGCGGGACGGCGAGCGCCTCCGGCGGCAGCTTCCGTCGCTGCCACTCCTCGCGGAGCAGGCGCGGTGGCTCGTCGAGCGGCTCGTCGGTGAGCTTGAAGGTGCCCCAGTGCATCGCCACCAGTCGCCGGGCAGCGAGATCCACGAACGCCTGCACGGCGTCTGCCGGGGTCATGTGCTGCGAGCGCATGAACCACTCGGGGTCGTAGGCCCCGATGGGAAGCAGGGCAGCGTCGAGCCCGGGGAAGCGCCGCCCGATGTCCTGGAAGCCCGCGAAGTAGGCGGTATCACCCGCGTGGTAGACGCGCACGTCGCCGTTCTCGACCACGAACCCGCCCCACAGCGCCTCGTTCGTGTCGCCGAGCCCGCGGCGGCTCCAGTGCTGCGCAGGAACGAAGGTGACGGTCAGCCCACCCACGTGCATGCGGTCCCACCACGCAAGCTCGGTGCACGGCAAGTCGCGCACGTTGCGGCGCGTGCCGAGGCCGGAGACGACCGGAGCACCCACCTCGCGCAAGGTCGGCAGGTCGAGGTGGTCGTAGTGGTTGTGGGTGACGAGCGCGCAGTCGATCCGCGGCAGCTGGTCCGTGCGGAGACCCGGCCCGGCGTTGCGGGGAATGACGCCCGAGATCCGCGGCCCGAGGACCGGATCGATGAGCACGGACGTGCCGGCGCCCTGCACGAGGAAGCTCGCGTGGCCCAGCCAGGTCACGCGGAGTCCCTCGAGGGGTGGCCGACGGAGCGCGTCCACGTCCGGCGTCACCTCCGGAACGGTGGCCCGGCCCGGGGAGCGGCGGCGCCGGCCGGTGAGGCGGTCGAGCACCATCCAGCGCAGCACGCGCCCGATCGTGGATGGGCCCGAGCCGTCGAGGTTCCTGAACCGGAAGGTGTCCGCCATGCACGGTCAAGCTAACGTCCGGTGCCCGATGCGCACCTGGAAGCTGGTGAAGTTGTGTGTCCTCGGCGTGGCCGTGGAATGCGCGAGGCCTCCCTCGATGGTCCCCGACGCAGGCGCGCCGATCGCGATGGCCGTCGACGCCGGCCCGGCGGTCCCCCTGGTGCTCGACCTCGTGGTGCAGTTGCCGGATGGAGGAACCGAGCGCCATGCGCTGCTCGGGCTCGAGACGCCGGTCATCGCGCCCTCACGGCAGCTCGTCGTCGAGAGCAACCGGGCGCTCCACAACGCGCGGATCAGGGTGATGGACGAGTCCGACCGTGCGCTCGAGTCGGACGACGTGCCGGAGGAGGACCGAAGCTCGCTCCGCTACCACATCGATCTCCTCCGGCCGCTCGAGCCGGGTCACCGGTACTCGGTGCTCGTCGACGCGCAGTCCGGGGCGACGTTCGACGATGGAACCGGCAAGGAGATCCCCGAGCAGCGCCTCGAGTTCCGCACCGGCGGCGAGCGGGAGCGGCCGAAGCCTCCACCGCAGCGCAAGCGTCGCCGTCACTGACGCGCGTGGAAGGCGCCGGGATTCGCGAGGAACCGGTCCCGGCAGTGCTCCGAGCAGAAGTACACCGTGTGGCCGTCGTGGGTGGTGTGCGGGGTGTCTGGCCCGGCGTGGATCGACATGCCGCAGACCGGGTCGACCGCCGCGCCGCCGCTGGCCATCGCCGCGGCAGAGGGGCCACCGGCGCCCTTCAGGCTCTCGATG
>CAZDSB010000063.1:0-5262 GCA_964507515.1 uncultured Myxococcaceae bacterium | reverse complement strand
GCAGCCTCGCCGAGGTCCGCTCCGCGGCGCCGTCCTTCGACTGGAAGGCGTACCTCGCCGCCATCCATGCGCCGAGCCCGAGGCACCTCATCGTCTCCTCTCCGGAGTTCCTGCGGGGGATGGAGCAGGTGCTGAAGAAGGAGCCGCTCACGGCGTGGAAGGCGTACCTGCGCTGGTGGACCCTCCACGGGAACGCGAAGTACCTCTCGAAGCCGTTCGTGGACGCGGACTTCGCGTTCCAGCGCACGCTGAGCGGCGCCGAGGAGCTGCTCCCGCGGTGGCGGCGATGCGTCACGTACGCGGATCGCGACATCGGGGAGGCGCTGGGTCAGGCCTACGTAGAGGTCGCCTTCCCTCCGGAGGAGAAGGCGCGCGCGCAGAAGCTGGTGAAGGCGGTGGAGGGCGCCCTCGGTCAGTCGATCCAGCAGAACGACTGGATGAGCGAGCCCACCAAGGCGCAGGCCCAGGACAAGCTGCACGCCATCGAGGACAAGATCGGCTACCCCGATCGCTGGCGCGACTACTCGGCGCTCACCATCGGGCGCACCAGCCTGCCGCAGAACGTCCACGCCTCGGCCGCGTTCGAGCTCCGCCGTCAGCTCGCCAAGATCGACAAGCCGGTGGACCGGTCGGAGTGGATCGCCACGCCCCCGACGGTCAACGCCTGGTACGACCCCCAGCTGAACACCATCAACTTCCCCGCCGGGATCCTCCAGCCTCCGTTCTTCGATCAGCGGATGGGTGAGGCGAACTTCGGCGCCATCGGGATGATCATCGGGCACGAGATCGTCCACGGCTTCGACGACCAGGGTCGGAAGTTCGACGCGAAGGGAAACCTCCGCGACTGGTGGACGCCCGAGGACGCGCGCCGGTACGACGAGCGGGGGAAGTGCATCTCGGACGAGTACACCCAGGAGATCCCCGAGCTCGGAGTGAAGACGAACGGGAAGCTCACCCAGGGCGAGGACACCGCGGACAACGGCGGAATGCACCTGGCGTTCAACGCGATGGCGAGCACCCTCGCTGCTCAAGGAGGCTCACTGGACGCGAAGGGGCCGGATGGGCTGACCAACGCCCAGCGGTTCTTCGTCGCTCACGCTTTCGGCTGGTGCACCAACATCCGCCCGGAGATCGCCCGGACGATCGTCGCCACGAATCCGCACTCGCTGCCGAAGTACCGGGTGAACAACGTCGTCGCCAACATGCCGGAGTTCGCCCAGGCCTTCGCCTGCAAGAAGGGTCAGCCGATGGTCCGGGAGAAGATCTGCCGGATCTGGTGAAGCGCTAGAAACCAGGGGGACGCCCAATGTAGCGCGCGGGGTCGCGCCAGCGTCCACGCTCAGCGAGCGGCGGGCGCGGGCGGGGGCTGCGATCGCCCGGCGAGCCCCTTTGCGTCTGCCGTGCGGTCGACGACGGGCCCGAGGTGCAGCTCGGCCAGCCCCTCCTGGTCCTTCTTCGGTCCCACCACCACCACCGGGACCTTCGCCGGATCCAGGTAGGTACGCGAGACGCGCGCGATCTCGTTCCGGTCGAGCGCATCCAGCCGGGTCGGCAGGGTGGCGTACCAGTCCAGCGGGCGTCCCTGGTTCGTGAGCGTGACGAAGGTTCCGGCCACCGCATCGTTGGTCTCCAGCGCCTGAGGCAGCGACTGGAGGATGCCCTCCTTGGCGTGCTGGAACTCGTCCTCGGTGATGTCTCCGGTGGCGTAGCGCTTCACCTCGGCCTCGATGTCCTTCAGCGAGTCCACCGTGTGCTGCGCGACGACCGAGCCGCGCACCTGGAACACGCCGGTGCGCTTGTTGAACGCCACCGAGCTGAACATCGCGTAGGACCAGCCACGGACCTCCCGCAGCTGCTGGTTGAGCCGGCTGGTGAAGAGGCCGCCCAGGGCGACGTTCGCGGTGCTCAGCGCGAGCGCGTCGGGATTCGTCGCCGAGATGGTGCGGGTGGCCAGGACCAGCTGACTCTGCGTGCTGTCCGGCATGTCCACGGTGACCACCGTCCGCGTGCCCTCCTTCGGGAAGGGCGGCAGCCGCGACGGCGGCACCGACTTCGGGCGCCAGGCTCCGAAGCGCTCGGCCAGCAGCGGGAGGATCTTGTCCGCCTGGAAGTCGCCGGAGATGGAGAGCAGCGCATTGTTGGGCCGGAAGTAGGTGTCGTGGAAGCGCAGCAGGTCCTGGCGGCGGATGGCCTTCACCGACTCGACCGTCCCTCCCGCGGGCTGGCCCCAGGGGTGCTTCGCGCCGTAGAGCAGCCGCGCCACCTCGTCGCTGGCCAGGGCTCCCGGGTTACCGCGCCGCTGCTCGAGTCCGGTGAGGGTGATACCGCGCACCCGCTCGATGTCCGCGGGGCGGAAGGCGGGGTTCAGGGCCACGTCGGCGAGCAGATCCAGCGCCGGCTCCAGGGTGTCCGACAGGCAGTTGAGGTGCAGCCGGAGCCCATCCAGGGTCGGGTTGACCGACAGGCTCGCCGCCAGATCTTCCAGCTGCTCGGCCAGCTGCTGGCTGGTCCGGGTCCGGGTCCCCTCGTCGAGCGCGCCGGCCACGAAGTCGGCCAGGCCGGCCCGGTCGGGCGGATCGCCGTCGACACCCGTGCGGATCGCCAGCTGGACCACGACCACCGGCACCGCGTGGTTCTCGCGCAGCAGGACGGTGAGCCGGTTGGGCAGCGAGCGCTGGACCGGGACCGGCGCACGGAACGGTGGCACCGCGGCCAGCGGGCCTGGCTGGGTGTTCCGCCACGCGTCGGGGGGAGGCGTGGGTGCCGCGGCCACCGGTGGCTGTGCGGGCTTGCTCGAGGCACACCCCAGCGCGAGCAGGAACAGCCCGAGGATGGACGTGCGACGGCGGCTCATGGCCGGGCCCCCGGGGCGGACGGCGCGGCCGGCTCGACGTCGAGGACGAGCATCCTGTCGGGAGGAAGGAGCGTCCGCGCCGCCTCGTGGACCTGCGCGACGGTGACCTCCTTGTAGCGCTTCACGTCCTTCGGGAGGTACCCGGGGTCGTTCGTCCAGAACGTGTAGAGGTTCAGCTGGTCGGCCTTGCCGGCGATGCGCTCCACCGAGCGAACCATCCCGCCCACCACGATGCGCTTGGCGCGCTCGACCTCGGCGGCGGTGGGGCCGTCCTTCCGGAGCTCCTCGAGGACCCCCTCGATCTCCTTGCGCAGCTCGGTGACCGAGTGGCTGCCGCGCGCCGTCGCGACGATCTGGAAGTAACCGCCGAGGCCCTTGGAGATGTTCCCGGCGTACACGCCGCTGGCCAGCTGCTTCTCCTCCACCAGCCTCCGGTAGAGGCGCGAGGTCTTGGTGCCTCCGAGCACGACCGAGAGGATGTCCCCTGCCGCCTCCTGCGGGTTGAAGGGCTTCCCGCCGTTCCACACCATCTGGAGCTGAGGGATCCGGGCGACCGGGTCGGGCACCGTCTTCTCCACCACCCGGTCCAGCTTCGGCTGCGGCTCGTCCGGGCGCTTCGGCTCACCCCCGCCGGGCAGGTCGCCGAAATACTTCGTCACGAGGTCTCGGGCCACCTTCGAGTCGAAGTCCCCCACGATCGCCAGGGTGGCGTTCCGTGGCGTGTAGAACTCGCGGAAGAAACCCTGGACGTCCTCCACGCTCGCGGCCTGGATCTCCTCGATGCTCCCGATGACGCAGTGGTAGTAGGGGTGCGGCTTCGGGTACAGCGTGTCGCACAGCTCGAGGTAGGCGCGGCCGTAGGGCTGGTTCTCGATGCGCTGGCGCCGCTCGTTGCTGACCACGTCGCGCTGGGTGGCGAGCTTCTTCGCGTCCAGGGTGGGGAGGAGGAAGCCCATCCGGTCCGACTCGATCCACAGGGCCGTGGGCAACTGACTTGCCGGAACCGTCTCGTAGTAGTTGGTCCGGTCGAAGTCCGTGCTGCCGTTGGCCGCCCCACCGAGCCCGGCTCCGATGGCCGCCAGCACCTTGTCCGGGTCGGGCACGTGCTGGCTGCCCGAGAACATCATGTGCTCGAAGAGGTGGGCGAACCCGCTCCTGCCCGGGCGCTGGTTGGCGGCACCGACGTGGTACCACACGCTGACGGTGACCTGGGGCGCCCGGTGATCCTCGCTGAGGATGACCCGGAGCCCGTTGGGCAGGGTGAACTCGGTGTAGGGGATGCTCGGCTCGGTGGCGCCGAGGGCGCTCGTTCCGGCGAGGAGCAGGAGGACGATGGTGACGACGACGGCTCGGGGTCGCACGAGAGGGGGCTCTAGCGCGCCCTCCGGGGGCGACGGAAGAGGGGCGCCGGGGCGGATTCAGCGAGCAGGCAAGTGACATAACCCCGTTCCGCTAAACCGTCAGAAAATGCTACGTTCCTCGACGGAGGCGCCCGGCAAGAGAGACGAAGACCGATTCGCTGTCCTCACGCCGGCAGTCCTCCGTCGCTCCCCGCTGAAGCTCTCGTCCCCGGAAACAAGACCACCTCGATGCTGGACTGGCTGCACACCCTCTTCTCTCGCGATCTGGCCATAGACCTGGGGACCGCGAACACGCTCATCTACATCCGCGGCCAGGGCATCGTGTCCAACGAGCCCTCGGTGGTGGCGGTCCAGCAGGACGGCCGCGGGGCCAAGCGGGTCATGGCCGTGGGCAAGGAGGCGAAGGAGATGCTCGGGCGGACGCCCGGGAACATCGTCGCCATCCGCCCGATGAAGGACGGCGTCATCGCCGACTTCGAGATCACCGCGGCGATGCTCCGCTACTTCATCCAGACCGCCCACAACCGGAAGATAGGGGTGAAGCCGCGGATCATCATCGGTATCCCCTCGGGCATCACGGAGGTGGAGCGGCGTGCCGTCCGCGAGGCGGCGGAGAACGCGGGCGCGCGCGAGGTCTACCTCATCGAGCAGCCGATGGCGGCGGCGATCGGCGCGGGGCTCCCGGTCACCGAGCCCAGCGGGAACATGATCGTCGACATCGGAGGCGGGACGTCGGACGTCGCGGTCATCTCGCTCTCGGGCATCGTCTTCGCCAAGAGCGTCCGCGTCGGCGGCGACAAGCTGGACGAGTCGATCATCCAGTACGTCAAGCGCAAGTACAACCTCCTCATCGGTGAGCGCACCGCGGAGCTGATCAAGATGGGGATCGGCACCGCGTACCCGACCGACGAGGTGATGACGATGGAGATCAAGGGACGCGACCTCGTCGCCGGCGTCCCGAAGACGATCACCATCAACTCGGAGGAGATCCGCGAGGCGCTCGCCGAGCCGATCAACGCGATCGTCGAGGCGGTCCGCATCACGCTC
>CAZDSB010000062.1:0-8804 GCA_964507515.1 uncultured Myxococcaceae bacterium | reverse complement strand
GGACGTCGAAGCGGGAGCCGAGCGCCTTCTCGGCGCGGGTGCGCAGCTCCCGGATCTTCAGCTGGCCGATCTTGTACGCCAGCGCCTGCCCTGGCCAGGCGATGTAGCGGTCCACCTCGTTCGTGACGTCCAGCTCGGTCCGTGGCGAGTTCTCCATGAAGTACTGGATCGCCTTCGCCCGGCTCCACCCCTTGACGTGCATCCCGGTATCGACCACGAGCCGGACCGCGCGCCACATCTCGTAGGCGAGCTGGCCCATCTTGTCGGCCGGGTCGTCCACCAGACCCAGCTCGTCGGCGAGGCTCTCCGAGTACAGGCCCCATCCCTCGCCAAAGGCCACGTCGTAGCGGTGCCGGCGGAATGCAGGAAGGTCGTGCTGCTCTGCGGCGAGCGAGACCTGGAAGTGATGGCCGGGTACCGCCTCGTGGAGGGTGAGGGGGACCATCTCCCAGCGGGGGCGCATCTCGGGCTTGTAGGTGTTCACCCAGTAGGTCCCGGCGCGCGAGCCGTCCTCCGCGCCCGCGTAATAGAAGCCGGTGGCCGCGTCCGGTGCCATGGCCGCGGGCGTGGGCTCGACGCCGTAGGTCATCCGGGGGAGCGTCCCGAAGAGGCGGACCAGCCTCGGGTCGATGCGCTTGGCCAGCGCCCGGCTGTGGAGCAGGAGCTCGTCGCCGCTCTTGAAGAAGTAGCGCGGATCGGTGCGCAGCTGCTGGAACGCGTCCGCGAGGCTGCCCTTCCATCCGGCGCGAGCCTTGACCGCCTCCATCTCGGCGCGGATGCGCGCGACCTCCGAGAGCCCGAGCTGGTGGGCCTGGTCCGCGGTGATGTCGGTGGTGGTGTAGTGCCGGACGCAGTGGGCGTAGAGGCGTTCTCCGTCCGGCCAGTGGCTCACGCCGACCTCGGTGGGCGCTGCCGGGATGTACGTGCCGACGACGAAGTCCCGGAGCCGTCGGTACGCGGGCTGGACCCGGTCACGGACCAGCCGCTCGGCGGCCTGCGCCATCGTCCTGCGCTCCGCTTCCGGGAGCGCATCGGGCATCCGCTTGAAGGGCGCGTAGAAGATGCTGTCGATGGGTGGTCCCTTCGCCAGCTGGTCCAGCTGCGGGGGAATCCGCTCCAGCACGACCTTCGGCCAGACCATCTTCCGGCGGATGCCCTCCTGCAGGAGGGCGATGGTTTGGTCCACGTGGGCAGGCAGGCCGTCCAGCCGCGCGAGCCAGTCCCGGTAGTCCTCGAGGGTGGTGAAGCGGAGCTGCTCCGCGAGCTGCCCGGCGTTCTGGATGCCGGGGAACTCCCCGGTTCCCTCGGGCAGGCCGCGGGAGTGATTGAGCGGGAGGAACTGCAACCCGAGGTCGTGGGCCTCGATGCGGTCGCGGTGGTCGCGCGCGCTGATCTCCGCGTCGAGCCGATCGGCCTCGGAGAGCTTCCCGCGCGCGAGCTTCCCGAGCTTCTCGAGGTACGCGACGTCGTGCTGGTGGTCGGCCTCGATGCCGGCGACGGACAGGTCGTCCCAGCGATCGTTCCAGCGCCGGTCGCCGAGGATCGAGGCGTAGGTCGGGCTGCGGGAGAGGTGGTACTGCCAGTCCTCCGCGAACAGCGCCGCGAGCGCCGACGAGGGGCGAGGCTCGGCGGCGAGGCCGCCGCCAGACGACAGGAGCGAGGACATGAGGAGGAGGGCCCGGGCCCGGGTCATGGAGGCTCCCCTCTACTCCGCCGCGTGATCGCTTGACAGCCCTGGCGGCTGCTCCTTGGATTGCGCTCACAACTGTTTGCAGCGAGCGGGAGGCGAGATGGGCAGGGTGCGGGTCCACGCTCCGCAGGATCTCGTCGCGGGCGCGAGCCTCCTCGCGGTCTCGTTCTTCGCGCTCTGGGCCGCGAGCCCGCTCGACGCTGGCCGGCTGAGCACTCCCGGTCCGGGGCTCCTGCCGCGTGTGCTGGCGGTGATGCTCGGTGGAGTCGGGATCTGGCTGGTCGTGCTCTCGCTGGTCAGGCCCGGTGAATCGCTGGGCCGCTGGCCCGTGCGCGGGCCGCTGTTCATCGCGCTGTCGGTCGTGGCCTTCGCGGTGACCATCCGGACGCCCGGGCTGGCGGTGGCCGGCCCCGCGTCGATCCTGGTGGCGGGCGCGGCCTCTCCGGAGACGCGCTGGCGGGAGCTCGCGGTGTTCGCGGTCGCGGTGACGGCGGGGTGCATCGGGCTGTTTCGCACGCTCCTCCACCTGCCCATCCCCATCTTCGTGATTCCGGGCTGGGTGGTCCTGTGAGAGGTGAGCGGTGAGCACCCTCATCTCGAATCTGGAGCTGGGCTTCTCGGTCGCCTTCACGCTCCACAACCTCGGGCTCTGCTTCCTGGGCTGCCTGGTGGGGACGCTGATCGGTGTGCTTCCCGGCATCGGGCCGATTGCGACCATCACCATGCTGCTCCCGGTGACGTTCGGGCTGCCGCCGGTGGGCGCCCTGATCATGCTGGCCGGCATCTATTACGGCGCGCAGTACGGCGGCTCGACGACGGCGATTCTGGTCAACATCCCCGGCGAGGTGACGTCGGTGGTGACGACCATCGACGGGCACCAGATGGCGAAGCAGGGGCGGGCCGGGGCTGCGCTGGGCATCGCGGCGCTGGGGTCGTTCTTCGCAGGCTGCGTGGCCACGCTCATGATCGCCGGGCTGGCGGTGCCGCTCACCCGGGTGGCGCTGCTCTTCGGCCCCTCGGAGTACGCGGCGCTGATGACCGCGGGGCTGGCCTTCGCGGTGGTGCTCGCCCGGGGGTCGATCCTCAAGTCGATCGCGATGGTGCTGCTGGGGCTCCTCCTCTCCACGGTGGGGCAGGATCTCGAGACCGGCGTGGATCGGATGACCTTCGGGGTCGCCACGCTCTCGGACGGCATCGACTTCGCGGTGCTGGCGATGGGGCTGTTCGGGTTCGCCGAGGTGATGCGGAACCTCACCGTGGACCAGGCGCGGGACGTGGTCCACGGGAAGATCGGCCGGCTCCTTCCGAGCGGCCCCGAGCTCCGCCAGTCGGCGTGGCCGGTGGTCCGGGGGACGCTGCTCGGGGCGATCCTGGGCATCCTCCCGGGGAACGGGGCAGTGCTCGGGCCCTTTGCCTCCTACGCGCTGGAGAAGAAGATTGCCCGCGAGCCGCGGCGCTTCGGGCGCGGGGCCATCGAGGGCGTGGCCGGTCCGGAGTCGGCGAACAACGCGGGAGCGCAGACCTCCTTCATCCCTCTGCTGACGCTGGGCATCCCGCCCAACGCGGTGATGGCGCTGATGGTGGGGGCGATGACCATCCACGGCATCGTCCCGGGCCCGCTGGTGATGACCCGGAACGCCCCCCTGTTCTGGGGGGTCATCGCGAGCATGTGGATCGGGAACCTCATGCTCCTGGTCATCAACCTGCCGCTGATCGGAGCCTGGGTCCGGCTGCTCAAGGTGCCGTACCGACTGATGTATCCGTCGATCGTCATCGTCTGCTGCGTGGGCATCTACTCGGTGAACAACCTGTCCGAGGACGTGCTGCTGACGGCGGTGGTCGCGCTCTTCGGGTACGCGGCGACGAAGATCGGGTTCGAGAGCGCGCCGCTGCTGCTGGGATTCGTCCTCGGGCGTTTACTGGAGGAGAACCTGCGGCGGGCGATGGCTATCTCCCGGGGGGACCTGGCGATCTTCATCCACCGTCCGGTGAGCGCCTGGCTGCTGTTCACGGGGCTGGTGGTGCTGGTGGTGGCAGTGCTACCCAGCATCCGCAATCGCCGGGAGCAGGTGTTCGTCGAGGAGTGACCACCGTCACTGGGAGGAGCGATGAGAAAGAGCCTGTTCGTTCTTGCCGTCCTGCTGGCCCTGCCGCTCGAGGGGAAGGCCGCGTACCCGGATCGACCGATCACGCTCATCGTTCCGTTCGCCGCGGGCGGGCCCACCGACGTGGTGGCCCGCATCGTGGGCGAGAGCATGTCCCGGACGCTGGGACAGCAGCTGGTGGTGGAGAACGTGGTCGGTGCTGGCGGCACGATGGCGAGCACCAAGGCCGCACAGGCGACGCCCGACGGCTACACGCTGATCATGGGTCACATGGGGACGCACGGCGCGGCCCCGGCGGTGTACCCGGATCTCAAGTACGACCCGGCGAAGAGCTTCCAGCCCATCGGGATGGCGGCCGGCACGCCGATCCTCATCGTGGCGAAGAAGTCGTTCCCGGCGAAGGACCTCAGGGAGTTCGTCGCCTACGTGAAGAAGAACTCGGAGAAGCTCAACGAGGCGCACGCCGGGGTGGGCTCGGTGTCGTACACGACCTGCGCGTTCTTCAACTCGCTGATCGGCGCGCACCCCACCCGCGTCGTGTACCGGGGCACCGGGCCAGCGCTGAACGATCTGGTGTCCGGCCAGGTCGATTACATGTGCGACCAGATCGTGAATTTGGTGCCGCAGATCCAGGCGGGGACGATCAAGGCCTACGGGGTCGCACTGCCGCAACGGTCGCCTGCGCTTCCGGATGTGCCGACGACGAAGGAGGGCGGCCTGCCCGAGTTCCAGGTCTCGGCGTGGAACGCGATCTTCGCTCCGAAGGGGACGCCCCCGGAGATCGTGAAGAAGCTGAGCGACGCGCTGACGAAGGCGCTGGCCGACGAGAACACCCGGAAGCGCCTGCTCGACCTCGGAGCGGACCTGTCCGACAAGGAGGCGCAGACGCCCGCGGGCCTGGCGAAGCTCGTCGATAGCGAGGTGGCGCGCTGGAAGAAGGTGCTTGCCGCGACAGCGACGACACCGGTGCCGGCGCCGGCGAAGTAGGGCCGAACAGCCGCCGGGAGTTTCACGACGGTCAGGTCGCGCTCGCGGCCTCGCTCACTCTTGCGCATGTTCGTGTGCGATGGTCCTCCACATCGAGGTTGCGGTTCTCGGTGAGGGAACGGCGGGTGGTGTCGGGCTCCGGCTAAGCTCGCCTGGAGGATGGCCCCGTCTCCCATCGCTCGCTGGCGCGAGATCCTCGCGACCCCGATCCAACTCCCGTCCTTCATGCGGCGCCGCCGGTTCTGGATCCGCGGTGCAGCGCTCGCCGGAGCAGCGTGCGTCGTTCTCTCTGGCCTCTCTATTGCCGCGTACGCCTGGACGGCGCGTCGGCGGGTGCAGAGCATCGATCAGCATTGCGTCGACTGGTACCGGCAGACGAGAGCCACCCAGGCGGCACGCGTCGAGCGTCTCCGATCACTCGACGTGCTTGCACCCCTTCCCGGGCGACACGACGCCGGGCCCTTTCTGAATTCACGCATTCCATGGGAATCGGACCCCGCATCGATGGCAGACCTCGGGGCGAGCGCTCGGACCGGAGATCTGCGCGACTTCTTTGCTGCAACGGAACGGGCCCAGGCTGCAGCTGCCCGGAGCGGCCAATTCGCTCTATCGCCAGACCTGACCACGGCCGTGCAGAGGTCCTGGGCCGGTTGGGTCCTCTTGCCTGACGTGACGGCCGTGGACCCGCGATGGCTCGATTCCCTGTCCGAGTTCGATACCTGGGAGCTTGCGCGAGGGGGCACGCCGGTCCGGGAGGACGCGTACTCGGAGCCGCTCCCAAACTATCTGAACCTCGCGAGGTGGTCGAAGTTGCACCTCCTCCGAGGAGTTCTCGGCGGGGACGCCCGTCCTGCGGCGTCGGGGGTCCGTCATCTCGCGCGTCTGATCCTGACGAACGCCAGCTACATCGGGACTGCGAACGCGCTTGCGCTGCTCGGGTTCGAGCGTCGAGCGTGGGAGCGAAGCTGGGAACTGGGTCTACCCACCGACGGATGGAAGCCGCTCTCGAGCGAAGACCAAGAGCTGATCCGTATCGCACTGAAGTGGGATCGTGACTTCCGTTGGTCTCGACTCCCATCCAGGGCGGAGTTTCGTGCGCCCGAACTTCCACTCGCTCTGGGATGTGCCACGGTCGTGGAGGGAGGCCTTCTGCGGGCGAGCCTCGCGGCGCTCGGGGGAGAGCCGATTCCCGATCTCCCCCCCGTCGACTGCAACTTGGGACTCGCGCGGCATCAGCTCGAGGGCTTTCGACTGTGGAGTACCACGCTCTTCGGCGTCCGCCATTCGAGTCCGGAGCCGGGCACACCGCTCCTCGTGCGCTTCGGCGGTTGGCTGACGCCGTTCGTTCTTCCTGGGCTCGATCGCAGCCTGCAGGCCCAGTTGATGGCTCCCGGATGCCCGTAGGCGCTTGGTCGAGCTCGCCGAGCCCGGGGCCCTGACGTGCGACGGCCCGATGCACCGCGGGGCGCACCGGGCCGTCGTTGAATCACGTCGCGCTCATCGGCGCGGCTCAGGCTAGCTACACCCGCTCGTTGCGCCGCAGTTGTTGCATTTGTAGCAGGCGCCGCTCCTGTACATGATCGCGCCGCAGGTGTGGCACGGCGGCGCGTCCTGCTGGTTCAGGAACGAGTGGCGCGGCGCGGCCTCCACCGGCTCCGCGACGGGCGCGGGCGTAGGGAGCGCCTTCAACTCGGCCGCCGGCGGCGGGACCTCTCCCTCCTCCAGCGTCGGCTTGTCGAACTTCAGCGCCAGCCACCGGAAGATGTAGTCCGTGATCGACTTGGCGATCGGGATGTCCGGGTTGCCGGTGAAGCCCGACGGCTCGAACCGCGTGTGGCTGAACTTGTCCGCCAGCACTTGCAGCGGCACCCCGTACTGCAACGACAGCGAGATGGCGGTCGCGAAGCTGTCCATCAGGCCCGAGACCACCGAGCCCTCCTTCGCCATCACCACGAACAGCTCGCCCGGCGTGCCGTCGTCGTACATGCCCACCGTCAGGTAACCCTCGTGGCCGCCGATGCTGAACTTGTGGGTGATGCTCCGGCGCTCGTCGGGGAGCCGGCGCCTAACCGCGCGCGCCATCTCGACCGGCACGGCCTCGGCCTCCTCCTCTTCTTTCTTCTTCGAGGTGTTGAGCGGCTGGCTCCGCTTGCAGCCGTCCCGGTACACCGCCACCGCCTTCAGCCCCAGCTTCCAGGCCTCGAGGTACGCCTCCTCGATGTCCTGCACCGTCGCGGCGTTGGGGAGGTTCACCGTCTTGCTGATGGCCCCGGAGAGGAATGGCTGCGTCGCGCCCATCATCCGGAGGTGACCGAGGTAGTGGATGCTGCGCTCGCCCTTGGCGGGCTTGAACGCGCAGTCGAACACCGGAAGGTGCTCGGGCTTGAGCGCCGGGGCCCCCTCGATGGTCTCCTTCTGGTCCAGGTACTGGACGATGCCCTGCGTCTCGGTGGTGCTGTACCCCAGACGCTGCAGCGCGAGCGGGACGGTGTTGTTGACGATCTTCAGCATCCCGCCGCCCACCAGCTTCTTGTACTTGATGAGCGCGATGTCCGGCTCGATGCCGGTGGTGTCGCAGTCCATCATGAAGCCGATGGTACCGGTGGGAGCGAGCACCGTGACCTGGCTGTTCCGGTAGCCGGCCTCGCTGCCCAGGGCGAACGCCTCGTCCCAGACCGCCCGCTGCGCCGCGAACAGGTCCTGGCTCACGCCCTCGGGCGCCACGGCATAGGCCGCGCGGCGGTGCTTGCCGATGACCCGGAGCATCGGCTCGGCGTTCTTGGCGTAGCCGCCGAACGCGCCCATCTTCTCCGCCATCTTCGCGGACATCCGGTACGCCTCGCCGCACATCAGCGAGGTCACCGCCGCGGCGTAGTTCCGGCCGGAGTCCGAGTCGTAGGGGAGACCGGTGGCCATCAGCAGCGCGCCGAGGTTGGCGTACCCGAGGCCCAGCGGCCGGTAGGCATGGCTGTTCACCTCAATCCGCTGCGTCGGATACTTGCTGAAGCCGACGATGATCTCCTGCGCCAGGAGCACCACGTCCACCGCGTGCTTGAACGCCTCGACGTCGAAGCTGCCGTCCAGCGGGCTCCGGAACAGCATGAGGTTGAGCGACGCCAGGTTGCAGGCCGAGTCGTCGAGGAACATGTACTCGGAGCAGGGGTTGCTCGCGTTGATGCGCGCCGTGTTCGCGCAGGTGTGCCACTCGTTCACGGTGGTGTCGAACTGCAGCCCAGGGTCACCGCACAGCCACGCCGCCTCGGAGATCTCCCGGAACAGGTCCCGCGCCCGGTAGGTCTCCATGGCGTGGCCGTCGCGGACCGCGTGCGTCTGCCACGCCTGGTCCTCCACCACGGCCTTCATGAACCCGTCCGTCACCCGGACCGAGTTGTTCGAGTTCTGGAAGAAGATCGACCCGTAGGCCTCACCGGTGAACCTGCCGTCGTAGCCCGCGTCGATGAGCGCCCAGGCCTTCTTCTCCTCGTCCGCCTTGCAGCGGATGAACTCGAGGATGTCCGGGTGGTCGGCGTTGAGGATGACCATCTTCGCCGCGCGACGGGTCTTCCCTCCGCTCTTGATGACCCCGGCGAACGCATCGAAGCCCTTCATGAACGACACCGGACCGGAGGCGGTGCCGCCGCCGGCGAGGAGCTCCTTGCTCGAGCGGATGGGGGAGAGGTTGCTCCCGGTGCCGCTGCCGTACTTGAAGAGCATGCCCTCGGTCTTGGCCAGGCCGAGGATGCTCTCCATCGAGTCCTCGACCGAGTTGATGAAGCAGGCCGAGCACTGTGGATGCGCCTCCACGCCCACGTTGAACCAGACCGGGGAGTTGAAGGCCGCCTTCTGGCGGAGGAGGAGGTGGGTGAGCTCGGCGTGGAAGGTCAGCCGGTCGGTCTCGGTGGCGAAGTAGCCACCCTCCTGGCCCCAGCGGGTAAGCGTGTCCACCACGCGGCCCACGAGCTTGCGGACGCTGCTCTCGCGCTCGGGCGTGCCCGGCGTGCCGCGGAAGTACTTCGAGGCCA